>CAZYHJ010000013.1:0-36118 GCA_964646645.1 uncultured Saprospiraceae bacterium
AGAGAGCAGAGAGCAGAGAGCAGAGAGCAGAGAGCAGAGAGCAGAGAGCAGAGAGTGAGAGTGAGAGGTGAAGGGTGATATAAGTTTTAAAATAATAGAGTGGTAAATATGAAACGTTTAAATACAACCTATCTGGGGATGAAGCTAAGGTCTCCGATTGTGGTTTCCGCATGCACGCTTTCTGAAAAAGTGGACAATATTCTTCGAATGGAAGATGCCGGGGCAGGTGCGGTGGTGATGTTCTCCATGTTTGAGGAACAGATCAGGAAGGAAGAGGAACAAATGAACACCATTCTTCAATCCACCAGCCATGTTTTTGCGGAAGCTTCGGATTACTTTCCGGATATGGACGAATATCATGTGGCCACCCACAAGTATCTTGAGACCATTCGCCTTGCAAAACAACGCGTAAACATACCGATTATAGGCAGCCTCAACGGGATCACTCCGGAAGGATGGATTGAATACGGACAGCAACTGGAGCAGGCGGGTGCGGATGCCCTGGAGATTAATATCTTTTATATCCCTGCTGATATCCGATTGAGCGGAGCCGAAGTGGAACAACGATATCTCGACATTATCAGGTTGCTCAAAAAAACAGTGAAGATCCCGGTGGCCGTCAAACTCAATCCTTACTTCAGTGCCATGGGTCATATGGCCTTTCAAATGCAGGAAGCAGGTGCCGATGGATTGGTCCTGTTTAACCGATTTTACCAACCAGACTATGACATCCTGCAGCTTAAGGTAGTCCATGATCTGGCCTACAGTGAAGCACCTGAGATCAGGCTGCCATTACTTTGGATCGCCATCTTGTCCGGCCAACTTAAAGCATCCTTAGCCGCTACAACAGGTGTACAAAGTGCCAGAGAGGTGATCAAGTACTTGTTGGCAGGTGCAGACGTCACCATGACAGCTTCCGCTCTCTATAAAAATGGTATTTCATACATCCATACCATGGAAAATGCATTGCTGCTTTGGATGGATAGTATGGGATTTGAAAACCTGGAATACTTTAAGGGGTCCATGAACCAGGCCAATATTTCCGATCCCACTTCTTATGAGCGGGCCAATTACATCCGAATTCTGGAAGGAGCCAAATAAAATGTAAAAGTTTGTCATAGCTTCACATGATGCGTATACTTCTCACCGGGGCAAATGGCTATATCGGCATGCGGCTTCTTCCTGTATTGGTAGAGGCCGGACATGAAGTCACCTGCGTGGTGAGAGATACCGCCCGTTTCCGTCCGGCAGGGGATATATTGGATAAAGTCGAAGTGATTGAATTTGACTTTCTGCAACCCGAAAATGCGCTCCAGCACTTTAATAAACGGCAGTTTGATGTTGCCTATTACCTTATCCATTCTTTAGGGGATACAAGCACGACGCTGAAGGAATACGAACTTAGGGCGGCGGGTTGCTTTATTCTTGTATCCTCCTTGTGTCAGGTCAAACAAATTATTTACCTGGGCGGGATCAGCAATGTAACGAAGCTCTCCAGCCATCTGCTTGCCCGCAAAGTTGTCAAAGATGTGATTGTAAAATCCGGCATACCCTACACAATTTTTGAAGCTGGGATTATCGTAGGATCAGGAAGCATATCTTTTGAAATCATCCGGGATCTCAGTGAAAAACTTCCGGTCATGATTGTGCCGAAGTGGTTGAATTCGAAATGTCAGCCTATCGCTATTCGCAATGTCATCTATTACATGACCCAATGCCTGCTCGAGGAAAAGACCTATAACAAGACATTTGAAATTGGTGGTCCGGATATCCTTTCTTATAAGCAAATGCTACTTGACTTTGCGGCAGTGAGAGGATACAGGCGATATGTTATCCCGATGCCCGTGATTTTTCCGGGATTGTCTGCCTATTGGTTGAATCTGACCACTTCTGCCAATTTTACCATCGCGAAACAACTGGTGGAGAGCATGAAGAATGATGTTATTTGTAAGGAGCATTCCATTCAGGACATCATTCCTCAGGAACTCATTCCCTATAAAGAAGCGATTCGCATGGCCTTCATGCGTATTGAACAAAATATGGTGGTCTCCAGCTGGACCGATGCCGCATCGAGTAGTCTCAGACATCTTGATGTTGACCAATATATTGAGGTTCCTGTGCATGGATGCTATACGGATCGAAAGTGGCTCGAAATAGATTGTGCGAAAATCGAAGAAGTATCGGATCGAATTTTCGGCATCGGTGGAAGCCAGGGATGGTATTATGCCGATTCCTTATGGCAGATACGCGGTTTTATGGATAAAATGTTTGGAGGAGTAGGCATAGAACGAGGAAGACGCAGTGAGACAGATATCAAAGCCGGGGAAGTACTGGACTTCTGGAGAGTGCTCCTCGCCGACAGGAAACATCATCGTCTCCTGCTCTTTGCCGAAATGAAACTTCCGGGGGAAGCCTGGCTTGAGTTTGCCATTATCAAAAGCAAAAACAGATGTGTGTTAAAACAGGTAGCTACCTTCAGACCTAAAGGCATATTGGGCCGCAACTACTGGTACCTGATGCTTCCCTTCCATTACTTTATTTTCCGAAATATGCTTAAGCGTATTGCAGGCGTGGACAAACATCGAAAAGTCAATGTCTACGCCGATGAACATAAGGAATAGAAGCCTTATCCCAATAATTCCTTTCTCACAACATCAAGCGTTTGCCTGGCTATTTCTCTGCTTGACGCCTCGCAGTAAACGCGAAGAACAGGTTCGGTGCCGGATGGCCGGATCATGATCCAGGTGCCGTTGTCCAGATAATATTTAAAACCGTCAAGCTTTTCAGTACGCGTGATTTTGTGAGCACCAAAACCTGCAAACTTGTCGCCATGGCAACGATTGAGTACTTCTTCTTTCTGGGCCTGTGTGATATGAAGATCATCGCGATCAAAGGCAAATGGTCCAATTTCATCATAGACAAGTTGTACCAATTCACGGAGTGATTTTCCTGTCTTGGCCATAAACTCGAGGATCATCAAACCGATCCATACCCCATCACGTTCAGGAATATGCCCTTTGACTGCAAGTCCTCCGGATTCTTCTCCCCCGACCAACACATCCTCTTTGGTCATGATCTCCGCGATGTATTTAAATCCGATTTTGGTGACTTCGTAAGGCAAACCGAATTTTTCAGCCATTTGGACCATTTTGTCCGTCACTGAAAACGTGATGACTACTTTTCCTGTCATGCCTTTGTGTTTATGTAAATAGTAGAGCAGGAGGAGCAGGATGTGATGAGAATCCACAAAATTGCCTTCTCCATCAAACATACCGATACGATCAGCATCTCCATCATTAGCGATACCAATCTGCATTTTCGGATCTGATTTAATCATTTCCGCAAAGGGCTTCAAATTACGCTCGATGGGTTCCGGTGCCTGACCGTAAAATGAAGGGTTGTAATCACAATGCAGGCATTTGGCTCCGGGGAGAATACGCGGAAAGATCAGGTACCCTGCGCCATACATGGCATCATAGCCTATGGTAAAGGTGGAGTTGCGAATAGCCTGAATATCAAAAGAGGCCATGACATGCTCATAATACATGTCTTCCAGGTTGAGATAGGACAGCAAATTTTTCTCCTGCATTTTTTCCAAAGCAACCAGGTCCTTCATCGGTTTCTCAGGAATATGATCTTCTACGGCTGTCACGTCGTCAGGAACAGAAGGGCCTCCGTATGATGATTTCAATTTGAACCCGTTATAGGAAGGAGGATTATGACTGGCCGTAATAACGATGCCGAGGTCAGCACCAAGCTTTCTTACCGCAAGAGAAACCATAGGCGTCGAAGCAACATGATCGCCCATGATCACTTCGATCTGATGGCTACCCATGACCCGGGCCGCCGTTTCGGCAAATAATTTTCCACCAAACCTGCAGTCATATCCGATCACGACCTTTTGCATCGCTCTTTCCTCCATGAAAATGGCTGTGGCTTCGGCCACACGCGTTACATTCTTGACCGTGTAATCATCGGCAATAATGGCTCTCCATCCATCGGTACCAAACTTGATATCACTCATATTATTATTTTTTATAATATAAAATTTATATTTTTACGACATGATCCATCAGGGACCGGAATCGGGATGCCCTGTAAAAGGAGCCTTTCTTCAACAAACTACCGGGTAAAATAAAAAATCTTGCGAAGAGATACGTATAAACACCAGGGGCTGCGGATGCAATTGATCGAAACGCTGCGAAAGGATGGCATCCGGGATGAGCGCGTATTGGCCGCTATGTCTAAAGTGCCTCGCCATTTGTTCCTGGAAAAGGCTTTCGAAGAATGGGCCTATCAAAACGTTGCCTTTCCGATTGGCTGCGATCAGACCATCTCCCAACCGCTCACGGTAGCCATACAAACAGGACTGCTGGACGTCAGGCGCGGCGATAAAATTCTTGAAGTCGGCACAGGATCCGGTTACCAGGCTTGTGTACTCATGGAGATGGGCGCCAAAGTCTACACCATCGAGCGCCAAAAACAGCTTTTTGAAAAGACCGATTTATTACTGCGCACACTTGGCTACGGCCTGATCCGAACGTTTCTGGGTGACGGTTATGCCGGATTACCCCTGATAGCTCCCTTTGACAAAATACTGGTGACTGCCGGTGCGACTTTATTGCCAGATTCACTGATAGATCAACTGGCGCCCGGAGGTCAATTGGTGATTCCTATCGGAACAGAAGACACTCAGACGATGTGGCGTTATGTAAAAAGCGAAACCGGCGAGATCAAAGGAGAAGCTTTTGGGAAATTCAAATTTGTACCCTTCCTCAAGGGCATACAATAACGAATATCAATTGGCGACCGTGCGTCCCTTTACGGTTTTAGTCTCGTATTCATTTTGCCCTGTTTTACGCAGATCCACCATCAGGCTTGCAAACGCATATTGGGCATCAACACTATATACCCGATCTTTATAGTGCACCGTACCAAGGTCCTGGTTCCACTCCTGAGCCAATAAAGCATACCTGCCTCCCATTTTAGGATTGGGCCCAAACATCAGATAAGCATCCAACTCATTTTCATCAAAACTGATGGCAAACCGATCCTCCTTGGGCATCATAACAAGGACACCAGGCGTGCCCTGTCGAATGATCACCTTTTCAAAACGCTGACCCTCCTGTACCACAATCTTACCTCCCGTAATGGCGGTTTCTCCGGCACTGATCTGTCGGAAAAGGACAATATCCCTGGAGGTGTAAAACTGAACCCGTTGAATATCCTCTGCTGTCCAGTTTTCCTGTTGGTAGAGGTCATGTGTAAAATAGGTGTAGACGGGGCTGCAGGCAGAAATAATCAGTAATCCGCTAAACAGAATCAGGATGGAAAGACGCATACCTATTGAGTGATTTAGTTTATGAAACCAAATTAGGGTGAATTATGAAGCAATGAGGCGGCGTAGGTGGGGATTAACCTGGATTTAGGATTGGGGCTAAGGATGTGTTAAAAGTGGGGGAGTTTTGGAGGGGGTTTAGAGGGTCTTTTTGGATAAAAGTTAAATTTACAATATACGTCTACATTAAAAATTGGTTTAATATTTAAATAATTCATATATAATTATATACGAAATTTTAAAGCCCCAAAACAACCCTGTTTTCCGGCTGATACACAACATTAAAATCTAATTTGGAATCTAAATGTCAGTTTTTCTCCTGGCGGCGAAAAAGGACTTGAGTAGCACCGAACTTTCCTCCATCATAATTCCCATTTCCAACTGAGTTTTGGGATGAAGCAACTCCTTCCCATATCGCATAAATCCAGCCTTGTCATCAGAAGTGGCATAAACGATTCGTCCAATTTGAGCCCAACGAAGCGCACCGGCACACATCACACACGGCTCAAGGGTTACATAAAGCGTACAATCCGGCAAATACTTGCTTCCAAGGAACTGAGAAGCAGCGGTAATCGCCAGTATCTCGGCATGCGCGGTGACATCATGAAGCATCTCAGTACTATTATGGCATCGGGCTAGTAATTGTTCGCCTGAGGCGATGACAGCTCCGACAGGAACCTCCCCGGCCTGGGCAGCTTTTTCGGCCTCCTGCAAAGCCAGTTTCATAAAATACTCATCACCGTATATCTTCATGGCAGGCTAAGGTAAGCAGGAAATGATTTTATAAATAACCCGAATTTGCACGTAGCAGGCCACGGAATGAAGCTCAAAACCATAGAATTAAAGCTGGATTCCCTTGCCTGGTGAAATCTTTGAATTCTGTGTTTATCTTTGCGCATGGAATTCAATCTTAAAAGTAAGCATGAGCTTTTTGCTGATGCCCTGACCTTTGACGACGTCCTACTGGTTCCCGGTTATTCAGACGTCCTCCCTCGTGAAGTAGATATTACCACGCAATTCAGCCGAAACATCCGGATCAATGTGCCCATGGTCTCCGCAGCTATGGATACCGTCACTGAAAAAGACACGGCTATTGCTATAGCGCGTGAAGGAGGAATTGGGATCATTCATAAAAACATGACCATTGCCCAGCAGGCTGATCAGGTCAGATCCGTCAAACGCTCCGAAAGCGGCATGATCCAGGATCCGGTGACTTTACTGCCTCATTCTACGGTAGGAGAAGCGCAACAATTAATGCGTCAATATAAAATCGGAGGTATTCCAATTACGGATACTTCAGGCATCCTCGTAGGGATTCTGACCAACCGCGATCTGAGATTCGAAGCGAGTCAGGACCGATTGGTTTCCGAACTTATGACCAAGGCTCCGCTCATCACGGCACCAGTCGGCACTACATTGGAACAAGCGAAAAAAATTCTTCAGAAACATAAAATTGAAAAGCTTCCGGTTGTAGATGCCAATAATAAACTCACAGGTCTTATCACATACAAGGACCTGATGAAGCTTGAAGCCTACCCGAATAGCAGTAAAGATGAACGCGGAAGACTGCGTGTAGGCGCAGGTGTCGGTATAGCGGCTGATACACATGATCGGGTGGATGCGCTGATAGCTGTCGATGTAGATGTGCTGGTGGTAGATACTGCGCATGGTCATTCAGAAGGCGTATTGGCTATGGTCAGAGAAATCAGAAAAAGATATCCTCATATCGAAATCGTTGGCGGCAACATAGCCACAGGTGCCGGGGCGCGCGCACTGGCTGATGCCGGTGTGGATGGTGTCAAGGTGGGTGTGGGCCCGGGAAGTATTTGTACAACCCGAATTGTTGCAGGTGTGGGCGTACCACAACTCAGTGCAATTTACGGTGCGGCAATCGCATTGAAAGGCACAGGCATTCCAATTATCGCAGATGGAGGAATTCGTTACACCGGAGATATCGCCAAAGCAATTGCCGCAGGGGCCAATACGGTGATGGCAGGATCATTATTTGCCGGCTGCGAAGAATCTCCGGGAGAAACGATTATCCTTGATGGGCGTAAATTTAAAGTGTATCGGGGAATGGGATCATTAGGCGCAATGGCCCTTGGGTCTAAGGACCGATATTTTCAGGATGTTGAAGATGACATTAAAAAACTGGTACCGGAAGGCATCGAAGGCAGGGTCCCCTACAAAGGAACCTTGCATGAAGTCATGCAACAATACACAGGTGGTCTTCGTGCTGGAATGGGTTATTGCGGGGCAAAAAATATTGCGGCTTTGCAGGATGCTTCTTTTGTTAAAATCACGCCAGCAGGTATTAGTGAAAGTCATCCACACGATATCACCATCACTAAAGAATCGCCAAATTACTCGAGGAAATAATGCCTGCGGGAAAACGCTTACCTCACACGTATTATCAGTCTGAGGATGTGGTGGGACTCGCCCGGGATTTACTCGGAAAATTTCTGGTCACCAAAATTGACAACCTCCTCTGCAGCGGTATGATTGTCGAAACCGAAGCCTACAGGGGACCGGACGACCGGGCATGTCATGCATTCAACAATCGCCGGACACCCAGAACAGAGGTTATGTTCCATCAGGGAGGTGTTGCCTACATCTATGTGTGTTATGGGATGCACCACCTTATGAATGTGGTGACAGGTCCTCGTGACCATGCGCACGCTATTCTGATCAGAGCGCTCGAGCCAACGGATGGACTGGAAATCATGGCTGCGCGGCGAAACATGAGTACAAAGGATTCAAAATTGACCAAAGGACCTGGTGCACTAAGTGTTGCCCTGGGATTGACAAGTAGTCTAAGCGGTATATCACTGGTTGATTCCTCTTCGCCGGTTTGGATAGAAGATCGTAAAATCACATTGCCACCTGATCAAATCTGCAGGAGTACGCGGATAGGGGTCGAAAGCGCTGGAGACGCTGCTCATTGGCCCTGGCGATTTTTTATCAAAGGGCACAAAAATGTGAGCGCCCGAAAGGGTTGTATGCCCTAATCCCCTATTTTTGATCAGACATTTTTGGATTTTTTACCTGTAAACCTGCTTCACCAGCATGAAATACAATCAGGGAGAGCTATACCATGTCTACAACCGTGGCATCAACAAGCAACGCATTTTTTATAACAACGGGAATTACTATTACTTTCTGGAGAAAGTGAGAAAGTACCTTGTTCCTCATTGCGACATATTAGCCTATTCGCTGCTTCCAAATCATTTTCACTTTTTAATCACTCCGAATGAACAATCCAACCTACCATTTGGCATAAAGGAGGATAGTGATTTGTTAGTGGATAATACGAATCATATACATATGACCAGGTTATCGCATGGTTTTCAGATGTTGCTCAGCAGTTATGCCAAAGCGATAAATCACCAGCATAAAAGGACCGGATCGCTTTTTACGCAGAACACAAAATCTAAAAGGACTTCCAGTGATTTGTTTTCCATGGATTATTCCCTTTGGTGTTTTTTGTATATCCATAACAACCCGGTAGTTGCCGGACTATCATCCTCTGCGGCTTCATGGGCATTTTCATCCTACAGGGAATATCTCGGAAAAGTACAGGATCCAATATGTAATATTGAGCTTGGAAAGAAGCTTTTATCATTGGAAATGAATGAGTTGTTTGCCTTCGATGGTTGTGAAATTCCAGACCATATTATCGACCAGATTTTGTAAAAACGTGTGCCACACCTAGGTGTGGCACACGTTTTTGGCAAAACCTGCCGCGAATTACCCTGACATTTTTTTAAGCAAACCCAACGCTACCCCACACTAAAACAAACGATTACTTCAAAATTTCCGTTATTGTACTCATTCCTTGTCTGTAAAAATGAAGATTTACATCTCAATACTCTTCCTGACCCTATTCTACTCCGGAATGCACGCCCAACCCCGCCTGGATTCCTATGAAGATGGTGTCTACAGAGATTATATCCGATCCGTCAAACTCCATGTCACCGGCCTGGCACTCACAGACCCCATAGTGAAACTCGGTAGCATGAACTCATTATGGCTGTCCTTCGACGAACTGGAGGGTACCGGCACCAGGTACTACTACACCGTCATTCATTGTGACAGACATTGGCAACCCACACGCGAACTCACACAGTTTGATTACCTGCACGGCTTCAGGGAAGGGCAAATCATTAATTACGAGATCTCCTCCGGCACCTACCAGGATTACTTACACTATTATGTCTCGTTTCCAAATGAGGAAATCAAATGGTCCTTGTCCGGCAATTATCTACTCGTCGTCTATGAAGCCGGTTATGAAGATGATCCAATCATCACCCGGCGGTTTATGGTCTCCGAAGATATTGTCGCGGCAAAAACTGACGTTGTTCGCGCAGCCATCGTATCCCTTCAAAACACACATCAGGAAATAGATTTTTGGGTAGATATAAAAGATCTTTTTTGCAATAATCCCAGAATGGAAATATCCTGCACTCTGTTACAAAACGGAAGATGGGATGCAGCCCTGGAAAATATCGAACCCCGGCTGGTCACCGGCACCTATCTGGATTTCAACTACCAGGGAAAAATCCTTTTCCCCGCCGGAAAGGAGTTTCGTAACATGGATATCAGCAGCATGATTTTCAAATCAGAAAATGTCCTTGACATTGAAGAATACGTCGAGGGGTACAGCACGATTCTCTTTCCCGACGAACCCCGGGACCGACTCGCTTACTTATGGCGGCGTGATCTCAATGGTAAGTTTGTTCCATATAACCGTGATTATTTCCGAAAACAAATCCCGCCCGATTCACTGGCCTCTTCGCTCAACCTGGTATTGAGACACAACTATCGGGAGCAACAACTCAACACCGATTATACAGAAGTATTGATCACGCTTAAAATGCCTAATGTGCTCAACAGCGATGTATATGTAGTGGGAGGACTGACAGACTGGAAATTTTTACCCGAATACAAACTTACTTACGATGACCGGGTAGGCGGCTATATCGGCAGATTGTACCTCAAACAAGGCTATTACAATTTCGGCTATGCGATCGCAGGGCCCGATGGCCGCCCGGTATTCTCTCCCCTGGAAGGAGACTGGTATACCACCGAAAACCAATATACCCTGCTGACCTATTTCAGGCAGATGGGTGGTCAATATGATCGTCTGGTTGGAGCCAGAACATTTGACACCTACTACTAAGCCCGCCCGCTACGCTGAGCCTTACGGCTATTTGCAGCAGACGACAAATTGGAGATCACCCCAATTGATCCGTATTTTGGGGCGTTTTATAGAAAAATAGCCACGTTTTATCCCTTGAACCGTTAATATCGCCCTTGCAAATTCAAGCACCATGCCGAACACCATTCTTTCGTTATGTTTCGTCTTCCTTTTTACCTTGAGTTTACAGGCTCAGGAGGTCTGGGGACTGGAACGCTGTATCGTCGAGGCCCTGGATAAAAACCTCACCATTGATCAGATCGAGCTCAACAAACTTGGATATGACATCAATGGCAAACAAATCCGCCGTGAACGCATACCGAGCCTGAATGTGAATAGTGATTTCGGTTTCACGGTTGGACGTGTCATCAACCCCGCTACCAATAATTTCGAAACAGAGAACTCGCTTTACCAGAGTATTGGTATCGGAACAGGATTTCTACTCTATAATGGTGGACGAATCAATAAATCGGTCAAGCAAAATGACTTCTATGTGGCCGCCGCTGAAAAAGATGTACAACGCGCTGAAGAAGACCTTGCACTGAATATGGCGCTCACCTATCTGAATTTATTGTTTGCCTACGAAAACAAAGAAATCGCAGAAAGCAGGGTGCAGTTGACGCAAGGGCAACTGGACAACATGGACAAGATGATTGCCGCCGGCACGCGACCGGAGATCGATAGGTATGATATTCTGTCCCAACTCGCCCTGGACGAACAAGCCCTCATCACCGCTCAAAATAATATTGACAATAATCTGCTCACCCTTAAACAACAGATGTTCATGGAGGCCGATTACCCACTTGTGATCGAAAGGCCGGAAATTGATGTGGCTACCCTTGAGCCGCTGGAAAATAAATCCTTTGATGAGGTTTATGAAATAGCACTTGAAAACCAGGCCCAGGTAAAGGCTGCAGAGTTTCGCCAGGAAGCTAACGAGCTGGGTGTTGATATCGCGCGAACCTCACGTATTCCATCACTTAGTTTTGGTGGAAATCTGGGGACCAACTGGTCCAATCTTGCCAAGACACCTAATGGCGATTTCGACATTTTTCGCCAGCAACTACCAGGCGCATCCATTAATGGAGAATCTGCGCTTTTTGAATTTGACAATTATGTTCCCGCAGGTTACAATGATATCGATTATGTCACCCAGTTAGACCAAAACCTTGGATATGGCTGGGGTGCGTCCCTGTCTATACCCATCCTGAACAATTACGCCGGACAAGCCAGTGTCGAACGCGCAAAGATCAATGTCATCAATGCCGATATTGAAACGGAAAAAATAAAACAAACCCTTAAAACCAATATTCAAAACGCATTGACTTCGGCCAAAGCAACCAAGAAATCCCTTGAAGCCGCGGAACTTTCCGCAGAGGCTGCCAGATTGGCCATGACCAATGCGGACAGAAAAGCAGACCTCGGGACCATCAACAACTATGACTATCTCAGCGTACGCAACCGGTTGGATACCGCCGAAAATAACCTGCTCATCGCCAGGTACGATTACTATTTCCAGATCAAGGTGATTGAATATTATCTCGGTCGCGGCATCCATCTTTATTAATCCATTCACAGCACCTCTTCTACCACAACAATACCATGACAAAAACGAAAAAGAAATCCGGCAAATGGATCATCTGGGGCCTCATCGGCTTATTGGCCATACTCATTGCCGCCGCCGCCATCAAAGCAAGACAAAAGCCTAAGGGGGAAATGGTGGAAACGGAAAAGGCAGAACTTCGCGTCATCCGTGAGCTTGTCTCTGCTTCCGGGAAGATTTTCCCTGAGAAGGAAGTAAAGATCAGTTCTGATGTCAGCGGGGAAATCGTGGAATTATTTGTCGAAGAAGGTGACAGCGTAAAAGCCGGTCAGGTGCTGGCCAGGATAGACCCTGAATCTTATGAAAGTGCAGTGGAACGTGCCAATGCTGCAGTCAGTGGTGCAAAGTCAGACCTTGCCCGCTCTAAATCATCCATCGAAACATCCCTGGCCCAGATTGAACAGATCAAAGCACAAGTGGAAAACACCAGACGCATCCATGAGCGCAATATCAAATTAAAAGCAGATGGTGTCATCTCCGCTCAGGAGTTTGAAAATTCCGAATCCAATCTTGCTCAGCTTGAAGCCAATCTTCGTTCAACGGAAGCCGGTTACAGAGCCTCCCAGCAATCCGCCAAATCTGCCGAATACAACGTTGCCAGCGCGGAAGCCAGCCTGAAGGAAATCAAAACAAGTCTCAGCAGGACGACCATCATCGCCCCCACCAGCGGGATCATCAGTCAACTCAATGTAGAGCAAGGTGAACGTGTAGTTGGAACCATCCAAATGACTGGAACAGAAATGATGCGCATCGCCAACTTCAACAGCATGGAAGTGCAGGTGGAGGTCAGTGAAAATGATATCCTGCGTGTGTCCCTGGGGGATACCGCAGACATCGAAGTGGATGCATACCTCGACAAAAAATTTAAAGGAATCGTCACGGAAATGGCCAGCTCGGCTGCCAATACCGGTACCACCCAGGCGCTTACTTCTGATCAGGTCACCAATTTTATTGTCAAAATCAGGATTTTCCCGGAATCCTATGCGGAGTTGGCAAATCAATCCATGCCGTTCCGTCCCGGTATGTCAGCTACGGTGGACATCAACACAAATACCGTTCGTGATGCTATAGCCATTCCTATCCAGGCAGTTACCACACGGGAAAAGGAAGAAGACAAACAAGAATCTAAAGAGGATTCATCCGCCAGTAAAAGTGCACCATCGGATGATGAAATAGAAGAAGTTATTTTCGTCTATGAAGCGGATACGGCAAGAATGATCAAGGTCGAGACAGGTATTCAGGACAATGAATTTATCCAGGTGCTTTCCGGGGTTACGGCCGGACAGGAAATAATTACAGGTCCTTATTCTACCGTATCCAGGAAGTTGAAAAATGGCCTGGCATTACAACGCAAAGAACAGCACAAGGACGATAAAGGAGAAAATGGAAAAAAAAGTGAGGATGAAGAATAATTCATCAATTTAAAATAGCCTATTTCCTGACGGTGGCCAAACAGACGGGGGCGGAGGTATGATGAATAGGGTCCACATCCGTGATTTGGAGCGCGGAGTAGTCAATGGCCGTATCCAGGACATACAGACTATCATATTTAATGGGAGGCTGGATCTGGCCAATCATCCGGTTGGTTTGATCCTCATGGGTGGTCCATACCTCATAGTGGTGTCCTTCTGGTAGATGAGGCAAATCCACTACCTGCAACATCGTTTTACCGGTAAGCTTACACTTCAGCAGCAACACTTCGGCATCGGGTGTATCATCACACCCTCTGATCTTAATGCGTTCCGTTGTTGTGGAATTAATAAACCTGGACTGTTCGGAAACCTTTTGGGTATGGGTGGCCAACTGATTGACTTTAGCCTGCTCTTCCGCCAGTTT
This sequence comes from uncultured Saprospiraceae bacterium, assembly GCA_964646645.1. Classification (GTDB taxonomy): domain Bacteria; phylum Bacteroidota; class Bacteroidia; order Chitinophagales; family Saprospiraceae; genus Opimibacter. Next base: position 13,975 of record CAZYHJ010000013.1, read on the forward strand.
GTTGCACTGAGAGTCATAATTCTGTTTGAGGGAAAAGTGTTCTTTGCACATGAAGGCAAATCCAACGAGCGTCAAAAGCACGATGCCGGAGGCCCCCGCAAGCACCCTTCTTTTTGTCAAAAAGGAATGACGCATCGCCGGCCGTGTTAGACGGCGATTAAAGTTCCCACAAACTTTATTGCGTGCGGCGTTGATGGCTTCCTGTACCTCCGGATAAAGGGAAGCTAAGCGCTCTACCTCCTTACTTTCTTCTTCCGAAGTCAGTCCAAGTACATATTGCTCTATCCACCCATCTTCAAAGAGTTCCTTTCTGGTCAACTGCTCCTTTCTTTTGATCAAATATTAAATGCCATAAACCTAAAAAGGTTTTAGCCTTAACCTAAAATGCCAACATCAATGGAATGGAACTGACCCTTTATCAGGGTACATTCCGGGTATAAATGCTACCTAAACAAGGTAAAATTAAAAATGTTGAATGGAAAAATGACCAGGTTTCAGACGCGCAGTATTGCCTTTCGGAGGCTAAACATCAAATTCGATGGTGTCCCCGGTATGTAAAAAACCATCCCCTTTTCCCTTGCCCTTCCCTTTTCCGGAGGGAGCATTTTTCTTTGGAGCTGGTGTATTACTCTTCGCGGCCGGCTTTGCAGTACCCTTCTGCGAACCAAATAAATCTGCCTGCACACTTTTACCGGAAGAAGGCAATTCCTCCTCCTCTGCCTCTGTTTCATCTGCTGCATCTGCTCCACCCTGCACCTGGACGCTGATGAGTTTCTTATCGACAAGTTTATTTCCAATCGCCTTCCATCCCTTTACTTCAATAAATTCAGCAGGCTGGAAAACCTCGACGACCTTCTGCCGTTGGCTCATATATCCGATTTCGACGACCGGATCTTCTTCTACGGAGATAAAATAGAGTTTGGAATCCTTGTGCTCCGTGATCAATTTAAAGCGCTGACCTACGGTAATGGTTTCGATGTGAAAGCGCTTGACCATGGTCCACTGTTTCTCTCCCTCAAAATAAATAGCTGACAACACCGCTTTGGGCCTGAACTTGCCTGCATAAAGCAGGTCCTTGATCTCGATTTTTCCTTCGGGATCCATTTCTGTAATCAAATACTCTCCAGTAGCATACACACACAATAACTGATCGCCTGTATCAAACGAACCCAGCAATACCCCGCGCTCATCCTTATTGATACGGCCGCTCACTTCATCATACCAGTATTTTTGCGCACCCAATGTGCTGCGACCAACTTCCACCTGGGTGATCTTCCGAACGGGATACCTGGTCACAATATTTCCACCCGCGCCTCTGCCTTTGATCGCGAGTTCTTCAAAATAGAAATCGAAGACTTTGTTCCGGGCGCTGCTTCCGGGAGTCAGCTGCACCTCTACGCGCTCTGATTCACCATTGGGATGAGCCGCGAAATAAAGTACCTTGGAATCCTTACCTCCCTTTGTGAGGTCATACTCTTTGTCCCGGGTCACGGCTGTGACATTAAATCGCTTGGCAAACGCCCTGCCGGATGCACCATCCACATAGATCATGTGATAGGTGGTACGTTCATCCCCTTTCTTCCATACGGCAACGTGGATGATATTCTTCCCCATAAACACCTTCTCGGCAATCCTCGACACCACACATCGACCATCCCTTCTGAAGGCGATGATATCATCGATCTCACTGCAATCCGTGACAAATTCATCCTTCTTGAGTCCCCAGCCGATAAAACCTTCCTTGCGGTCTACATACAATTTGGCATTGTTAGCGATCACCTTGGTCGCTTCAATCGTATCAAACGTTGTAATCTCCGTCTTACGCTCGCGACCCTTGCCGTATTTATCAAGCAAGCGCTGGAAATACGCAATCGTGTATTCCGTCAAATGCGCCAGGTCATGTTCTACCTGCTTTAACTCCGCTTCTATCTCGCGTATCAACTCATCGGCCTGAAACGAATTGTATTTGGAAATCCGCTTAATTCTGATCTCCGTCAATCGCTGGATATCTTCGATCGTGATATCACGATGCAACAACAGACGTTTATCTGATTTGGTTTTGGAAGACGGCGTGGCAATATATTTTGCCAAGCCCAGTCCAATGACATCGATCACATCTTCCCAGGTCTCGCATTCTTCGATATCTCGGTAGATCCGCTTTTCAATAAATATCTTCTCGAGGCTCGAAAAATGCCATTTCTCACGAAGTTCTCCCAATCTGATCGTTAACTCCTGTCGCAGAAGTTCCTGCGTATTGAAGGTGCACTGTCTGAGAATTTCCTCGACTCCGATGAATACAGGTTTATTGTCAATGATCACACATGCATTGGGTGATATTGAAGTTTCACAATTGGTGAAGGCATAGAGTGCGTCAATCGTCTGATCCGGTGAAACGCCGGCCTGCAGTTCGATGAGAATCTCTACTTCAGCCGCAGTATTATCACTGAGTTTTTTAACCTTGATTTGTCCTTTCTCACTGGCCTTTACAATGGATTCCATCAACGCGCCAGTGGTGACACCAAACGGAATTTCGCGGATCACCAGCGTGCTCTTATCCAGTTTATCAATCTTCACCCGTACCCTGATCTTACCACCGCGCATACCGCTTTGATAATCATTGGCATCCATCAGTCCTCCGGTCTGAAAATCAGGCAACAGCTTAAATCGCTTGCCTTCAAGGACCTTAATCGAACATTGAATGAGTTCTACAAAATTGTGTGGAAGAATCTTGGTGGCAAGACCCACAGCAATTCCTTCAACCCCCTGGGCAAGTACAAGCGGAAATTTTACGGGGAGTGTGATCGGTTCATTTCTACGCCCATCATATGATGTCTGCCAGGGTGTAGTCTGCGGATTAATCGCCACCTCCAGGGCAAACTTAGTCAGCCGGGCTTCTATATACCTGGGAGCTGCCGCACTGTCACCGGTACGAATGTCGCCCCAGTTACCTTGCGTATCAATCAACAGGTCTTTCTGGCCCAGGTTGACGAGGGCATCCCCGATAGCGGCATCTCCATGCGGATGATATTGCATGGTGTGCCCGATGATATTGGCGACCTTATGATAACGCCCATCGTGCATATCATGCATCGAATGCAGAATCCTCCGTTGCACAGGCTTCAATCCGTCTTTGATATCGGGCACGGCACGTTCCAGGATCACATAGGATGCGTAATCCAGGAAATAGTTTTCATACATCCCATTGAGGTACGTGATGGAGGGATGATCCGATGATTGATGCGCCTCTTGTTCTGTCTGCTTTTTCTTGGCCATATGCGCTTATCCGCGTAAAAGGCAAAGGTACGACAAGTAGAAGATATTATGGAATTGACTTATATATTGAGACCAACCTCAATTGTTGACCATCTTGTTTCTTAAGGCATTCAGGGTTTGATAATCCTTGCTTTCTTCATGCTCTATCTTACTCATCGCTTGATCAATCACCGCTATCGCTTTTTCTTTTTGGCCGTATTTAAAAAGTAGTTCAGCATACGAAGTGATATAGGGCGTGGTGGCGTCCTTGCTGTCTGCAGCTTTGCCGGCGAGGTCGATGGCCATCTTCTGGCAGGAGACATTGTCTGATCCATATTTGTCAAGGTCAAGGGCGAGCCTGTTGAGCGCGGGTGGATCATTCTTGATATACTTCTTGGCATGTACAGTGACCATGCTTTCGATTTGATCCAACTGATGCAATCCTAAAGCATACCTGATTTCACTATCCGATTTAAACCGATCTGCTTCTGCGGGCAGGTGTCGCTTCATCGCATCATAAGCCAATGGAATCAGGTCAGGACTTTCAAATTCAATGGCCCGTTTGACTGTATTGTTGCACGCAAATCTCACTTTAGCTTTGATGGTTTCATCATCTACGACCTTGCTGATCTCGCTTTTATATTTTTCAAAAAGATCAAAACACTGGCAATCAACTTGCGAAGCGGCCTCCAGAATAAACTTCAGGTTTTCCGGAGAAGTAAGATTCTCCTGCGTAGCCAGGTAATCATTTGCAATCTTCAGTGAAGGTTTCCCCGCCTTATTTAATGCCGCCACATAATCATAGACCAGTTGATAACTTCTGTCTCCAGCATTGTACGCTGCTTCATACTTCACTGACTTATCATATTTAGCCAGTACTTTTTCTGCCAGGGCGATGAGATCAGGGGGTGTCTTGGCCCCTACGACCTTTTGAATAACCTGTTGTTGATCATCAATAAAAAACAAGGTCGGATAAGAAGAGACAGGAAATTTTCTTTTAAATTCTATGCCCATCGGTTGCTCCATATCTATTTTCATGCTGATGAAGTAGGTGTTAAACAAGGTCCCTACTTCAGGATCAGGAAAAGTACTGGCCGCCATACGCTTGCATGGACCACACCAGGTAGCGAAAGCATCTACAAACAGGAGCTTGTCTTCAGCTTTAGCTTTCATAACTGCCTCTTCCCACGTCCCGTGGAAGAATTCAATGCCCTGGGCGTGTATCGAACCAGCGAATATGTAAAGGAATACAACCAGGCTATGGATCAAAGACTTGCATTTCATGTCCCAAAAATAGGGAATTCCGCCCAAGGCCATGGAGAGGACCAGGCATAAAATCGTGTTAAAACCAGGGTGATATGGCCATCAGGTCTGAGAGGCCTTCTCCCTTCTCAAAACCGCCAGGGCAAGATGCAAACGCACATAATCCATGCTCTCTCCCACTTGTTCTTTAACCTTACTGACCTGGTCACTGTACCCACTGGCCCGCCATGCCTGACGCGCGAGGATAAGATCATCCTTAAACAACAACCTGCTGAGGTCCAGATCTTCTCCCCGTTCATATAGCCTGGCCATATGTGTGGCTATGGTGGAGACCGCCATGCCTCGCTGCTGAGCGATTTCTTCTAATGTCAATCCCTTGTGAAATAAATTTAGTGTTTCAATGTAGGTCGCCCCTTTTGGTTTTCGCACAATGGACTGGTCCGTCAGGAAATGACGGATTTCTTCCAGGAACGCTTGCCCATATTTCTTTGACTTGTATTCCCCCACTCCATTGATACTTGTAAATTCCTCCATCGTCAGCGGTTTTACTTCCGCCATTTCACGCAAGGTTCCTTTTGGGAAAATAGCAAAGGGTGGCAATCCTTCCTCTTTCCCCAATTTTTTACAGAGGTCCTCAAGCCGCTCTATCATTTCCTCACTCAGCCGCACATGTTTGGGGGGCTTTCTGACCAGTGGCTCATCAAGCACCTCCGCAGGTCGCTGCAGCGTAACTTGCTTGCCAGTAAAAAGCACTTCATCACTCAAAGGAGTGCATTTGAGTACACTGTGCTGGATGTAATCGATTTCGAGTAGCCCCTGATTGATCATCTGCGTAATGTAATGGGACCAATCTTTCCAACTGATTTCTTTCCCCGCGCCATATGTTTTGATATGCTGAAATCCTTTTTCATAGATTTCCTTTCGGCCCGAACCCCTCAACACATCGATCAGCATGGACATCCCCACGGATTCGTTGCAGCGCTTACACGCGGACAAGGCCATCTGCGCGAGTTGGGTTCCATCAAACCCAACAAGAGGATGCAAGCAATGATCGCAATGTCCACACCCACCCGATCGGTATTCTCCAAAATAGTTGAGAATGACATTGGTGCGGCAATTGGTTGCCTGACTATATTCCCAGATGCGTTCAAGTTTTTCCTGTTGCACCCGTTTAAACGTTTCATTTGCCTCACTTTTATCAATGAAATCCTTGTACACGGCTACATCACGAAAACTATAAAACATCAATGCTTCAGCGGGCTGGCCATCACGACCTGAACGACCGATTTCCTGGTAATAATTTTCAATATTCTTTGGAAGATTGTAATGAATGATCCAGCGGATATTTGGCTTGTCAATCCCCATCCCGAACGCGATGGTCGCGCACACAATCTGGATGCGGTCAAACTGAAAATCATCCTGTACTTTTTTACGTTGCTGATTGTCGATCTCCGCGTGATAGGCTTCAGCTTTATATCCATACCTTCTCAGCGTTTCGGCTATGGATTCCGTGGTTTTTCTCGCGAGACAGTAGATAATGCCTGGCTGATCTTTTCGGTTTTTCAGAAAGTCCCTGATCTGCTCGATACGCTCAACCCCAGACCTTGCTGAGAGGTGGATATTTGGCCGCTCAAAACTGGAAAGAAACGTTAGAGGATCCTTTAGCTTGAGTTGCTGGCGTATGTCTTCCTGTGTCGCTTTATCTGCCGTAGCTGTGAGTGCCAGTACAGGCAGGTTTGGAAAGTACTGTGTGAGTCCAGGCAACTGAGCATACTCCGGTCGGAAATCATTTCCCCAAATCGAGACGCAATGGGCTTCATCTATGGCAATGAGCGAGATAGGGAGCGGCCTGATAAAATCAATAAATTTTACCGTCAGCGCACGCTCCGGGGATACATATAAAATTTTAAGGTTGCCCGTCTGAATGGCATGGAGAATCTCTTTGTTTTCCGCAGCAGTTGTGCCACTGTGCAATGCCCCCGCGGTGATCCCATTGGCCCGCAGCGATCGTACCTGGTCATTCATCAGGGAGATCAGCGGAGAAATCACGAGGGCAAATCCTTCCATCAGCAGTGCCGGCAACTGATAACAAATAGATTTTCCACCACCGGTAGGCATGATGACCAGGGCGTGCCGGCCATTCAGGACATGATGAATGATTTCTTCCTGGTGCGGTCGAAAAGTATCAAAACCAAACCACGACTTAAGCGATTGATGCAGGGTATCAACTGGCATAAAAAATATGTTTACAACTGGAAGTCTAAAAATAGGGGAATAACCAACCCGTGTCAAGAATTATTTTTCCCGACTGCCCCGACAGCCTCGCTGCGTTCGGATGTCACCCTGTTTGCTGGGCAACACAGGGATAAGCCCACTCACACCTCTTACTGTCTTACCTTCTTACAGATGTCTTTCCGCATGATACGATGACCTGACCAACGGTCCGCTTTCCACAAACGCAAATCCGCGTTTCATACCTTCCTCCTTATACATGGAAAACGTATCAGGGTGTACAAATTCTGCCACGGCGAGGTGCATAGGTGTGGGTTGCAGATACTGACCGATCGTGAGTACGTCACAGCCATGTTCAGCCAGATCATCCATTGCCTTCAACATTTCATCGCGGGTTTCACCAAGTCCCACCATGATGCCGGATTTGGTCCGTTTGCCAAAATCCTTGGTGCGGCGGATTTGTTCCAGGCTGCGTTCATATTTAGCCTGTGGGCGCACCAGTCTGTACAGGCGGCCAACGGTTTCCATATTGTGCGACACCACTTCCTGTCCACCTTCAATCATTCGAATCAAGGCATCCCAATTTGACTTGACATCCGGTATCAACGTTTCAATGGTGGTCTCCGGAGACAATTCCTTGACTTTAATGACGGTTTGATACCAAATCTCCGCCCCACGGTCCTTCAGTTCATCCCGATTGACGGAAGTGATGACCGCATGCTTGACTTTCATAAGATGGATCGCCTCAGCAACACGACGCGGTTCGTCTGTATCATATTCGTTTGGTCTCCCGGTCTTGACGGCACAGAAGGAACAGGATCGGGTACAGACATTTCCCAGAATCATAAAAGTGGCTGTTCCGGCTCCCCAGCACTCGCCCATGTTGGGACAATTGCCACTCTGGCAAATGGTATGCAGACTATAGGTATCGACCAGGTGTCTGACCTTCTTATATTCTTCGCCAATCGGCAATTTGACCCTTAACCATTCCGGTTTGCGAGGGCGAGGATTTGCGGATGTTACGTCTAATTCGACCATGACCCTGCAAAGGTAAGAAAGTGAGACTGTAAGACCGTAAGAGGTGTGGGATTGAGGGTGGGGAACCAGGAGCCCCATCGGGGCGATCGATATTTTGCCGGGGGTTTTAACCTCCGGCATAGAGCAGGATTAATGAACCAATAAGAAGGTAAGAAAGTGAGACTGTAAGACCGTAAGAGGTGTGGGATTGAGGGTGGGGAACCAGGAGCCCCATCGGGGCGATCGATATTTTGCCGGGGGTTTTAACCTCCGGCATAGAGCAGGATTAATGAACCAATAAGAAGGTAAGAAAGTGAGACTGTAAGATCGTAAGAGAATTTCGCTTCTACCTGCATCCTCACTCCTGATTCCTGGCTCCTGATTCCTGACTCCTCTTTCCTGACAGATAAACATTTAACATTTTCATATACTAAAACTTTCCCTATATTCGTGTGCCCATCCCTTTTACCTCTCGCCCCTTTTTCATTTTTTAATCTTAAATCATGTAATGATGACAACAATGAAAATTGTGGTGGCTTCGCTATTGATGACCTCCTTTATGGCCTGCAAGAAAGATGAAGATGGGTTGACCGCCTGCGAGCAACTGGAAGGCACCTGGACTTTTAGTTCCTGGCAGGAAGATGGAGAGGAGTTTTTAGGTGACAGTATTTTTATCACCAGTTCCTCGCTCACATTCGAAACCATATCCGATGGAATGGGTGATTTCGAATGGAATATCAGCTATATCATCGGAGGAGACGAAATGATCATCGGTGCCTATCGTCCCGATGAGGCATGCGAGACCATGACCATCACCCCAAAGGGTGGCACAGCCGTGACCTATGATTTTTCGATACAAGGTGAGACGCTGATGCTGGAAACGCAGGACAATAATGTATCCATTCACTTTGAGCTGACCAGGGATTGACATCCGGCTGATATTGCAGACATCCTTAGGGAGAAGTCCGCGGCCCCCAATATCTGCCCATATCCTCCTATCTTGCACCCATGAACGTTTTTCATGGATTGCCGGTATTGTTACTCCTCCTGGTAGCATGCAGGAAGGATGTGGAAAAGACTTCTCCCACTCTTGGAACGATCACCGAATCCGTTTATGCATCGGGATTATTGAAAAGCAGGAATCAATACCAGGTTTTTGCTTCAGTCAATGGATTAATTCATTCCATTCCGGTCCATGAAGGGGATACGGTAACCAAAGGCCAGCCCATTTTTATCATTAAAAATGACATCAGCGCTCTATCCAGGGTCAACGCCCAACTCGCCGCTGACCTTGCGGATGCCCAGGCCAGGCAGAATAAACTGGAGGAACTGAAACTCAATATCGAACTTACAGCAAGCAAACTTCAGAACGATTCGTTGATGTGGATTCGCCAGCAAAACCTCTGGGAACAAAACATCGGATCAAAGGTTGAGTGGGAGCGTGCTGAATTGAACTATAAGAATTCAAGAGCTGCCTATGCTTCGGCAACATTGCGTTATAAGGATGAAAAGAGAAGGCTTGATATTCTTGCCAAACAAGCGCGCACCAATCTGGAAATCTCTAAAGTCACCGAAAATGATTTTGTCATATCCAGCAAGATCAACGGCCGGATATACAGCTTGCTGAAAGAACCCGGTGAAATGGTGAATCCGCAAACGCCATTAGCCATCATAGGGGATGCGAATCAATTTATACTGGAGCTACAGGTAGATGAATACGACATCACCAAGGTAAAGATGGGCCAAAAAGTCGTCGTGACGATGGACAGTTATAAAGGAGAAGCGTTTGATGCCACCATTACGCGTATCCTGCCGATCCTCAACGACCGGAGTAAGAGTGCAATCGTGGAAGCTGAATTCAATAAATCTCCTGCTGTCCTTTATCCAAATTTATCCCTGGAAGCCAATATCATCATCGGGGTCAGAGAAAATACAATCACAATTCCACGCAATTATATCCTGAACGATCGGGCCGTGATTCTGGAGAATGGAGATACAATTCCCATCAGCATCGGCGCGAAGGATTATCAAAAAGCTGAAATTCTTGATGGACTCAGTACATCTTCAGTCATAATACGCCCGGGTTCATGAATACCTCATTGCTGGCCCGGATAGCTTTTTCAATGGCCATTGCACGATGGCGTCAGACCATGATTGCGGCGTTTGGGGTTACGTTTAGTATTACAATGTTTATTGCCCTCCTGGGATTCATGAACGGGCTGAATGATCTGCTGGATGGCATGATCCTCAACCGGACACCACACATCAAACTCTACAACGAACTCAAGGCCTCAGAAAATCAACCCATCGAAATCCATCCCGCGTACTCCCAGGCGTATCCATTCATTCGTTCTGTCAAACCAAATGCATCACGTAAAAAACTATATAACGTTGATGCCATCATGCATCAACTGAAAGAAGACCATCGTGTAATGGGCATGGCCCCTAAAATTGCCGCGCAAGTATTCTATAGCGTTGGAGCCATTGATGTGACCGGTGTCATCAATGGCATTGATGTGGAGGGAGAAAACAGGCTTTTCAATTTCAGTGAATACGTAGTTGCCGGAGATTACATTGACCTGGATCATGTCCCCAACAGCATCATCCTTGGTAAATCCGCCGCAGAGCAAATGCTTGTGAATATAGGGGACATCGTGCAGGTGACCACGACTACTGGTCTTAACCATCAACTGAAAGTGGTTGGATTTTTTCAATCGGGCATCAATGACATTGATAAGATCAACAGTTATGCTTCATTGGCCACCACTCAAAAACTGTTGGGGGAAACAAGGGATTTCATTACGGACCTTCAGGTCAAATTGACGGATATCAACCTCGCTCCGGCCATGGCCAGGGAATATGAACATCTCTTTGAGGTGGATGCGGAAGATATTCAGACGGCCAATGCGCAATTTGAAACCGGAAGTGATGTGCGATCGATTATCTCGTATGCCGTTGGTATCACCTTGTTGATTGTGGCAGGTTTTGGCATTTACAATATTCTCAACATGATGATCTATGAAAAAATGGATTCCATTGCCATCCTCAAGGCGACCGGATTTTCAGGACAGGATGTCAGGAATATTTTTCTAATGATTGCATTGAGTATAGGGATCGCCGGTGTGGCCTTTGGACTCCTGTTTGGATTCGGTCTTTCCCTCCTGATCGATCAGATTCCTTTTATCACCGCCGCCCAGCCCAGCATCACTACATTTCCTGTCAACTATGACCTGAAGTATTATCTCATTGGTACCGTCTTTGGCCTGGTGACTACCTATCTGGCCGGGTATCTACCCTCACGTAAGGCCAGCAAGGTAGATCCGGTCATCATCATCCGGGGAAAATAGAAAACGGTGTACGTCCTCGAAGCGCAACATATCAACAAATATTTTTACAACGCTCAAACGCAGCAGGTGCTCAATGATGTCACCTTCGGCGTGGAGAAAGGCTCCTTTGTCTCCATTGTCGGAAAGTCAGGTTGCGGCAAATCAACGCTGTTGTATATTTTATCCACGATGGACACGGAGTACGAAGGTGACTTACTGATCGATGGAGCATCGATGCGCCTGAAAAACGGGAGGGAATTGGCCGCAGTTCGGAATGAGAAAATCGGTTTTGTTTTTCAGTTTCATTATTTGCTTAACGAATTCAACGTTTTGCAAAACGTTGTCATTCCCGGCCTAAAACTGGGAAGGTATCCGGAGAAGGAAGTTCACGCGCGGGCGATGGAAAAACTGAGCATACTCGGTATCGAGGACCAGGCACATAAGTTTCCAAATCAACTTTCCGGAGGACAAAAACAAAGAGTGGCCATCGCGCGTGCCTTAATCAACGATCCGTTGATCATCATGGGGGACGAACCTACCGGCAATCTGGATAAACGCAACAGTGAGATTGTCTTTGACCTTTTCAGGAAATTGGCTGCCGATTTTGGTCAAACCATGTTGATTGTCACCCATGATCTCGACTTTGCTGCCGGCACAGACCACATCATCGAAATGGAAGATGGAAGGATCATTCGTTCCAAATAAAGAATTCCGCTTTATCTTGCGACGAGGGTATAAAACCCTTCCATGACCCACATGACGATGAATACCGACATCCTGCTTGCCTATGGTGCTGTGGTCAACCGGCTGAAAAAGAATACCATGATCTACCGTCAGGATGAAAAAGCCCGTTTTTATTTCCAGGTACTCGAAGGGGAAGTAAAAACCTACAATCTGAGCCAGGCCTCCAAGGAATATGTGCATGGCTTGTTTAGCCCCGGAGAAAGTTTTGGTGAACCTTCCTTTTTTCTCGACGAACCATACCCCGCTAATGCCCTGGCCACCAAAGATTCGGTGATCATCAAAGTCAATCGCGATATTTTTCATCAGATCCTGCTTGATCATCCTGAAATTCAAATGCATCTGCTGCGGAATTTTGCGCAGAAACTTTATGACAAATCCATGGCCGCCCGCATGCTCAACCAATCCTCTCCCGAAGACCGGATCATGGATTTTCTGATGTATTACAAAAAGAAGACCTCAAAATCCACGCAACGGATTCAGATTCCCTTTACAAGACAGGAACTGGCCAGCCAAACAGGATTGCGGATAGAAACTGTGATCAGGACGCTTAGAAAACTGAGTGAATCAGGAAAGGTGGAGATTATTGATCATAAAGTATATTTCTGACCCCATGCAAAACGTAACCAAACGATGGGTAAGATTAGCCCTCCTGAACCTGGCCATTGTGGCTTGTCTGGGCGCGATCATGCGTTATAAAATCGGGTTCAGTTTACCCTTTTTTGACCAAAAATTCCTCCAGGAAGCTCATTCCCATTTCGCCTTTACCGGTTGGATTACCCACACCTTGTTTTTTCTGATCGTGGATCTGTTTCGGAAAAATCTGCCTTCTATCCATGAGAAAACCTACAATCGGCTTATTGCCATCAATCTCATCACTGCTTATGGGATGTTGTTCTCCTTCGCCTTTCAGGGTTACGGACCGGTTTCACTGACGTTCTCGACGCTGTCTGTCCTCACCGGATATGTATTCTCCTTTTTTGCCCTGAAAGATACCCGTCGTCTTCCTGCAACACATCCGTCCCGTAACTGGATCATGACGGCCATTTGGTTTGGGATCATTTCCACATTTGGCACCATGGTATTGTCGTGGATGATGGCTACAAAAAATCTGAATCAAACCACCTATTTGGGTTCTATCTACTTCTACCTGCACTTCCAGTACAACGGTTGGTTCATTTTCGCCTGTTTCGGGCTTTTCATGGACCGGATAAAAGCCTTTAAACCGGATGCCAACGCGGTCTTCTATTCCTATGCGTCTATCGCATTAGCCGCGATCCCTGCCTATTTCCTTTCCACCCTTTGGGCCAACATTCCCAATTGGTTATATGGCATCGTGGTCGGAGCGGCTGTGCTCCAGCTTTTTGGTTGGATCATCTTTCTGCTGATGATTCGGAAAAACTTCCAGCAGCTTCGCTCAGCCTTTTCCCGGATCGTCATGCTTCTCCTCTTTGCGGTGATGGTGGCCATGTCGCTCAAAATGATGCTTCAATTAGGTTCCACCATTCCCCTGTTGAGTAAACTTGCGTATGGATTCCGACCCATTGTAATCGCCTATCTCCATCTGGTACTACTGCTGATCGTCTCAGTCTTCTTATTGGCTTTCCTATACGGCAGCGGTTATCTCAAGCAAACCAGGATAGCCGGTTCTGCAATGATGGGCTTTTCAATCGCTGTGGTACTCAATGAAATAGTACTGGCTGTCCAGGGGATATATTCCTTTAGCTACACGGTGATTCCATTTGCTAATCTGGCACTATTCCTGATTGCTTTGGTGCTGGCTGGAAGCGCTATCGTGATGTTCATTTCCCAATATGGAAAAGCGACAGGTGACACAAATCATCCAAATCTATGACTGTGGTCATATAAAACCTGTTCTTTTAGCTGGTTCTTTGGCAACAAATCAATTCATCATGCAAAAGCTAGCTTACTTGTTCGGGTTGTCGATGCTGTTCTTTATTGTAGCATGCAATCCATCTGCCCAAAATGATTCCACAGCCGCCGCCGCGACAGCTACTACACCAATGACAGGTCAATCCGGCGTGAAAGACGATGTCTCCAATCCAAATGTAGTTCAGATTGCTGTGGGGAGTAAGGACCACACGACACTCGTCACAGCGGTCCAAACCGCTCAGTTAGTCGATGTACTGAGCAATGCGGGTCCCTTTACCGTTTTCGCGCCTACTAATGCGGCCTTTGAAAAATTACCCGCAGGCACCGTGGAAGGATTACTGAAACCGGACCAAAAGGACGCGCTCTCCAACATCCTGGAATACCATGTGTATGTCGGTGTGATCAAAACTGAAAACATGAAGGATGGACAAAGCCTCAATCAGGTGAATGGAAAAAATATTACCCTGAACGTGAAAGACGGAAAATATATGGTCAACGGCAAGGCCAATATAGTAGCCTCCGTACCTGCCTCCAACGGCATCATTCATGTGATCGACGAGGTGCTTCTTCCTCCTCAATAAGGGGCGGAGTCTCCTCCCAGGTCGGTCACCATCGTTGAGTTGGGTTTGATGGGGCGACATGGAATAATAATTACCTCACAGTTTTACATGATTGTTTTACAACCGGGCAACTGCCCGGTTGTTTTTTTTAGCTGATCTTCACCTGCATGATCGAGGCAATGTTCTTCGCCCGCTCTTTCATGAGGTTGGCATTCTCACCGGCAAAACATTCATCCACTGAAGTTTCAAACAGTTGCATCCAACGCATATAATGTTCCTTTTCGAAATGCATGGATTTACTGAGCTCTGTATGCCTTTGCATCGGATTGCCAAAATATCCGCCGGTATAGAAAATGGCGTTTTCCCAGAACCGGTTCATCACCTCGATAAATTGCTCCCACTCCGCTTTACTCTTGTCCTGGAAAAACGGCAGAAGAAGTTCATCCTTTTTTACCCTGTTAAAGAACAATTTAATGACACGCTGAACATCCTTAGGCTTAGTGATGTCCTTCTTTTCAGCATCCTGAACTGCGGTGTTGTGCTGTATCGACATACGCATTTATTTCATCAAAAGTATTTTGATCATCCCACTTTAAATGTAACAATAGCTACAGGTGAATAATCCCGACAAACAAAGTTGCAGCATGTAAGTTGCAACCCGCATCAAAGGTCCTTTCGTACAAACATCCTCCTGGATAAGAGGTATGGCACGATGACCCACAAACATAATAACCCGAATCCAATGATCGTACCCGTGGTGGTGCCGAAAAACTCCTTAAAAATAGCCCCGGTATACCCCAGCATGGCAGATACATCCAACTGAAGGATCAGGAAAATTCGGGCAAGATCTATAGGATTCAGCGCGGAGATACCTACCATAGCCTTTTCGATGGGATAGTCAGCAAACTGAAACATGAGGAATAATACCAACCCATCAAACAGCAGGCTAAAAAACAGCCATAGTAAAATGGAAAGACCAATACCTCTTGCCTTATCCCTGGCCATTATCGCGCAGAGAAATCCGATCGCCACAAATACGGCTGTGATCAAAATACCCATGACCAACAACATGATGGCGGTATTGCCGCTGACAAATAATAAAACAGGTATACCGGCACCTAAGAGATAAGCCAACGCCAATGAAAAAAAGAGTCCGAGAAATAGTCCGGTCCAGATTTTTCCCCGCTGTATCGGCTGACTCAGGAGCAATTCGATAAACTCCGCGCTGTTATATAGATAAATAGTCGTAAAGATGATACTGACCAGCGGTGTGGTCAGCAGCACGATATTGAGTAAGGTGAGCACGCCCTTTGTACTTTCATCTTCGAGACTGAACACGCTCCATGCCAGGACCGCCAGCAGGGCCGTGTAGGCCAGCACTATTCTGTTCTTCAAAATATCGGCCACGATAAATCGCTGGATCTTATTGAACATGTTCGTGCTTTAATACGTGAGTGATGGCCCGTGCCAGGCTGTTGGTATGTGTCTTCTCTTTCAATTCCTCCACAGGCATGTTAAACCGGATCACCCCTTCATTCATCATAACAACATGTGTGACCAGTTCATCCAATTCGCTCAGCATATGAGAGGTGATAAACACCAGCTTCCCCCGCTGATGTTCGTGAATGATCTTCTCTTTTAATATCTCAGCAGCAATCGGATCCAATCCCGCAGTAGGTTCATCCAAGATGAGTACCTCGGGATTAAAAAGAAATGCCAGAGAGGCGCTTACTTTCTGGGTTGTGCCTCCTGACAATGTCCGCATCTGCTTATCCAGCATCTGATGGAGACCAAAAGCTTCGATTAATTGTTCATCCAGGTTTGCTTTCGATTGCCGGATATCCTTGATCATATCTATTACCTGGCCGATGCTCATATTATCCGGATACCTTCCTTTCTGAGGCATATACCCGATGTCCTGCCGGTAATGATAATCCCTGGCTATGTCTTTTCCCTTAAACCAGACCGAACCGGAAGTGGGGATCACCATGCCCAGGATGGTCTTGATGAGGGTGGTTTTCCCGCATCCATTTGGACCGATCAGCGCTATGCACTGCCCCGGTCCGCACTCAAGACTGACATTCTTGAGCGCTTCAAATTTTCCAAAGCGTTTAGTGACCTGGCGAATTTCTATCATAAAACTAACGCATGCATGAGTGGTGATTCATCTATAAAATTATCCGGAGTCAGGGTAGGAATTATTTTTTCCGAACGATCGAGCAAGGTGACAATAAAACTCCTGTACAATAACATGGTCGGTGGGTTTTGTTCTACGATGACTGAAAAAACGCTCAGTGGACGATAAGGTACATCACCTACGCCATTTCGATCCAGATCATATCCTTCATACTTATCCCAGTAGTTGCGCACAAAGGAATTAAGCACGAGTGATCCATTGGTACTGATATCAAAAGTGTTGCGCTGAAAATTATTTTCCCTGATCACATTATCCATACAACTGGCCTGTATTTTCATGCCCCAGCCATTATCAGCAAAGATGTTTTTCTCCACCGTAATCCGGTTGGTCCCCTCCATAAATATGCCGGAGGTGTTGCCGGTAAAGCGATTATTGAAAATATAGCTGTCCGAAATTTCCTTCAACAACAGTCCATGCGCGGAATCTCCCCAATTGTCCACAAACGTGTTATTGAACATTTTCACGTTTTTGGTAAACATCACAGCCACACCTGCACCGTTTCTTCTGAAGAGGTTGGTGATATAGGCATCATCATTGGAAAACATAAAATGAAGGCCATACCGGATATTATCTTCCGAAATATTCCGCCAGATTATCGACTCCTTGACGAACTCAAAATAAATTCCATCCCGATGCCCGGAAATGGTATTGGCGATAATCTGCAAGCTGTCGCTCTTCCAGCAATGAATCCCGTTTCCGATTTTTTGTTCTTCTGTTCCAAAAGCCTTGATCGTATTTCCTTTGACCACACAATGCTGGCTGTACTGCAGATAAATGCCAAAGAAATTGTCATACAGGTCATTGCCAATGATCTGCACGTGGTGGCTATCATAAATTTTAATACCGCCGGGATCATCCAGCGAAGCGAATCCGGAGTGTTGGATTTTGAATCCAGTCACCAGCACATGGTTGGCCTTTATAGAGAGGACTTCAAATTTCTTATCTCCGTCGAGTATCGGCCAGCCTTCACCGATGAGGATGACAGACTTTGTGACGATCAGATTCCCCTCCTTATACAAACCCGGTCCCACTGTGATCGTATCGCCATCGACGGCGGATTCAAGCGCCTGCCTGATGGAGGAGAACTCCTTGCCCTGACCTACATAGAGATGGTCAGCCTGCAATGGCAGTAACCAAATGAGAAAGAAGAAAGTGGATGTGATGTACTTCATGGGGCTTCCCCAAAAAAATGCTTGCCGCAAATTAACGCATTAATTCATCCCACGAAATCGCTCTGGCACCGAATCTTGACTGATAATGTCCGGCACTGTCCTTATTGGCAAATCCCGCAATGTTTCCGGCCATAGGACTTCGGAGGCTGTCGCTATGAATCATAAAAGCAGTATCTACCATGACAAATGAGGTTGGATCCGTAAAATCCGCAACATAAAAATGAGCATAATCCACCGCGGTATTTTCCTTCTTGTATGCCGCCATGCAGACGATATCATCAAAGATGTAGTGGCGACCTTTTGTCGTTGTAAACTGGGCCGCGAAAGGAGCCTCTGTGACCGACATTTTACAATATGCACAGGCATCCTGGTTGATTTTCACCTGTCTTGGGCCCGGGGTACCGCAACCCACGAATGTAAAAGCGGCGAGTAAAATAACAGCACTCGCTGAAGTAGATTTCCTTTTAAACCAACGGTTCAAAAGATTTCGCTCCATGAGCACAACAAAGAGCATCAGAACAGCTGTTCCGATGAATAACCATCCCCCTAGTGCAGGCATGGAATAGGCACCGAAGTTGAGGAGTTGTTTGAATCCGATGAGTGGTGGCTGATAGGACATCCCCGGCACTTTAATCGCCGCATTGGGATCCAGGTTGTGGCCATAATTATAATTCCAACGATAAAAATCCGCCATCGATAGCAAGGCAAAGAGGACAAACACTACAAACACGATGTACGCCACTTTCTTTCTCCCGATAAGCGCGGCTAACATAATCAACGCAGCAAAAAACAAAAGGATATATTTCAATATAGAAAACTCAATAAAATTTTCTTCATGCAAAGTCTGCATGCCAATATAATGATTGAGTCCATTGATAATCTCAACATCCCCGCCCAACTTATCCGCATGGATATACAGGACCAAACCTTCCGGGTATTGCGGCGCGAAAAGATCAATACTCCACAAGGGGAAGAAGATACTTGCCGCCAGGCAGACGGACGCCAGGATCAGCAGCATCCTTGATAAACCGGAAATCTTAGTGTTCATGTCGAAGGAATATTAAAGAATAAAAAAGGGCACAAAGGCAGAATCAACCCTTGTGCCCCATGCGTTAATACGGATTGATTATTTACTTTCCGGATTGTCGGCTGGCGCGGTTTCCCCCACGCTGAACTTCAGAGGAACATTACTTCCTGCCGGTGATACACGGATATACCCCTGCATTTCCTGATGAAGGGCGCTGCAGAAGTCAGTACAATACATCGGGAACATACCCACTCTGTCAGGTACCCACTTCAGCGTAGTGGTCTCACCTGGCATAATCAATAATTCTGCGTTAGCTGCACCCTTGACGGCAAAACCGTGAGGCACATCCCAGTCCTGTTCGAGATTGGTCACGTGGAAATACACTTCATCACCCAACTTCACTCCTTCAATATTATCAGGCGCAAAGTGTGAACGAATAGACGTCATATAGACGTGTACCTTGTTTCCTTCACGAACGACCTTGGCTTCTTTTTCTCCTTTAGCTACATATGGGTGCTGGTTTTCTTCAATCTTGAAAATCTTCACCTGGTTTGGTGTAATAAGACCTGCCGGAGCAGCCTGCGCGTAGTGTGGTTCACCGATGGTCGGGAAGTCCAGGATCAACTGCATCTTATCTCCACTGATGTCAAACAACTGTGCACTCTGGCTCAACTCAGGACCTGTAGGCAGATAACGGTCTTTGGTGATCTTGTTGTAAGCGATCATATATTTACCGAAAGGCTTCTTGCTATCTCCGCCGGGTACGCACAGGTGACCCACCGAGTAGAATGTAGGCACGCGATCAAGCACCTTCAATTCCTTGATATTCCATTTCACCACTTCGGATGAAACGAAGAATGAGGTGTAAGCATTTCCGTTGCCGTCAAACTCCGTATGCAGCGGGCCGAGACCTGGTTTCTGAACTTCACCGTACAATGCGGCTTCATACTTGATCACGTTGATGCCTTCATACACCCCATCAAAGTCCTTATTGGCAATGGCTTGTTGCATTTTAGTAAAACTGAACACTGGGATCAGTGCCGCCAGCTTACCGCTACCTACGATATATTCACCCGTTGGGTCAACATCGCATCCGTGAGGAGATTTTGGACATGGCATCATGTAGCAGATATCATTCAGTTCCTTGCTGTCGAGCACGAGGACTTCCTTCATGATTTCTGACTTAGCCGTGTGGGTCTTTTCGTCCCAGATGTTGTTGGCATAACGTACAGGAACTTTCTTGCCTTTACCGGCAGCGATATATTCCTCTGCTTTCTTCCAATTGACCGCCATGATAAAGTCCTTATCCTTTTGGGAGGCATTTACTTCCAGCAGTGTATTGGCTTGCTCCGTATTGTAGCAGGAGAAGAAGAACCATCCGTGAGATGGGCCCTTACCGGCATGGCTAAGGTCGAAATTGACACCAGGGCATTGAATCTGGAAGGCCAGGTTCATATCACCGGATTCCTTATCTACACTAATGAAACTCAGGTGACCTTTGAAATTTTCTTTGTAGGTATTGATAGGCACATCACCATTAACATTGTCCGCAGGCACGCTAAATCGGGTACCGGCCACTACATACTCGGTATTTTCCGTGATAAATGGAGAGGAGTGATTACCGGCACTGTTAGGCAATTCAATGATCTCCGCGGTACGGAATGTGCGCAGATCGATACGGGCTACGCGAGGCGTATTGTTTGCGTTGCCAAATAACCATTTACCATCCACCTCTCCGTTGGTTTGGGAGAGTTCTGGGTGATGCAGGTCATCCCAGGGCACAAATCCATGCGATGTGTTCAACATTGGTTTGGTTTCTTCGCTGTAACCCCATCCTTTTTCGGGATCGACAGAGAAGACAGGAATCACGCGTAATAATCTTCCGCTAGGCAGGCCATAAGCAGCCATCTGGCCACTGAAACCCCCACTGACAAAATTGTAAAATTCGTCATACTGACCGGGAGCGACGTAAGCCTTGGAGGCGGCGTCCCCGGTGACAGCCGACGTCAGGTTTTTCGGTTTGCATGCGGCAAATCCGATAGCCACTGCAGCTACTGCAATGACGATATAATAGAATGCATTTTTCATAGGTATATAGTTGATTATTGTACTCCGTCGTTTTTGCGCATATACTCCAGTACATTGCGCGCTTCTTCATCCGTCAGGTTTTGATTCGGCATCCTGACGAGACAAAGTTCAAGTTGGGCCTGCACGGCAGGATCTTTATCGATCATTGGATCAGGGTTTGTGATGAAGTTCATGATCCACTCCGGTTTGCGACGTTGGGTCACGCCTTTCCAGCCCGGTCCTACGAGTTTTTCTTCCGTCAGCTTGTGACAGGAAGAGCATTTTACGGCCTGGATCTTTTCGCCTGCCTCAGCCATGGTGGCGTCGAGGGCGCCCAGGGTGACATTTTCCGCAGACCATTTACCAAGCCCTCGGTTTGGGTCATAGTTTGGATTCCCTTCCGGGGTTTTCTCTTCAGTGGAGTAAGGGTTCGAACCGGTAGATTCGGTGGTCTTGCCTCCCCCGCACGCAGCGAGCAGGGACACAAGGGCTAGAAGGACAAACAGTTTATTCATGATGTTTTTAATTTTTCCTCAAAAATATCTCGGATATGGAGGTCTTTTTATGATTTGGATCATATTTAGCGGTGATTTTCGTCTTTTTAAGAAAAAAAACGCGCCAGGGCCATTTTTCCGGTTGGTTGCGTGCAATCCCATTTCTGAACACCCCCGGATAAACGCCCTGACGCGCTACTTGATATAAAGACAGGTCATTATAATGAGCCTGGAATTCCCTGTCAGAGTTTGGATAACCCATAGGCCAATCCAAGCGTAAACTGGCCGGTTATGGGTTTAATACTTTCACCCGTGCGTACGGCTTCATCACGAATATCACTCAGCCCAACATAAAGACGTGCGTCCGTATTAAGCCAAATGCGATTGGCGATTCTGTAATTGAAACCAACGCCTCCACTGGCATGGAGTATAAACTTATTGTAGTAGGGCGAATTGACATCAAGTTCATTCAGCGTGCCGCTCAGCCAGAAGGCCGGAGAAACCCCCGCATAGACTTTGGGGCGAAAACGCTGTCCCAACTGGCCAAAGAAAAAGTCGAAATACACAGGGACATGGAGATAACGCAATTTATATTTTTCAAACGGCGCCTTGTAGCCTTCAACAGAATACAACACATCAACCGTGAGTCCCGTACGTTCATTAAAACTAAACGTGGAGGTGAGTCCAAATACAGCTCCGGATACCGATTGCGATTCATCGACATTCGTGACATTGGAAATATTGATTCCCGCCCTGGGTCCGATTGAAATCCTGTCCTGTGACTGAGCATCCAATAAGGCAGGGATTGCAAAAGTGGCCATTAACATGACCAACAAAAATTTAGTGGTTTTCATGGCTTTGAATTTTAGTTAGCGTGAATAAATCAATTGCTTTTAAAACGCC
>CAZYHJ010000013.1:36218-51354 GCA_964646645.1 uncultured Saprospiraceae bacterium
TATTCCTTGTTCGCTATTCTTTATTCGTCATTTCTATTCAGTTGCAATCAAGATCACAACAACCATGATCATCATGCCACCCAAACTCCAACAGGCCAGCCTGCTCCCGAAACACTGGCGATGATTGACAGCGTGCAGAAAGCTCAAAATGCCATCGACCCGCAAAAGATTACTGTATTCCTCTGCGCACAACGAGCGCAAATGCTGAGACAACGCGCAGAGCAAACCGATGGCCTCAACAGGCTCAACTTTTCTGTCATGTGGGGATTTGAAGAACTCAAAGCAGGAAATTCTGCAGAAGCCATCCGAATCTTTGATGAGGTATTGAAAATGGCTTCGACAATGGAGATTCCAGGCAAGGAACAAACCATGGTCGAGGTTAAAAAACTCAAGGCGTTGTCCGCGCTGCGGTTGGCAGAACAGGAAAATTGTATTCTTAATCACACGATTGCTTCGTGCATTATTCCAATTGCTCCGGCAGGACAACATCAAAAGAAACAAGGGTCCGAACTTGCGATGGAAGTGTATCAGGATATTCTAAAGTCATCTCCTGGTGATCTCACATCATTATGGTTGCTCAACATCGCCGCTATGACCCTTGGGCAATTTCCGGATGGTGTTCCGGCTTCCATGCGATTACCTGCCGGATATTTTTCACCTAAAGTGGACTTTCCGATGTGGACGGATATAGCCGGAAGCATGGGACTTGATCGTCGTGGATTGGCCGGAGGTGTGGCCATTGAAGATTTTGATCGGGATGGTGATCTCGACATCATGGCTACGAAATGGGGCTTTCATGATCAGATTCATTATTATCAAAATAAAGGGGACGGAAGTTTTGAAGATATTTCAACGCAGGCAGGACTCAAAGGCGTGACAGGTGGATTGAACATCAGGCAGACCGATTACAACAATGACGGCTATCCTGATCTGCTCATCATGCGCGGGGCATGGTTCAGGGATCAAGGCAAAGTGCCTAACTCATTGCTCCGCAACAATGGAAATGGAACATTTACAGATGTGACTATTCAGGCTGGCATCTATACGAAACGCCCTACACAAAATGCCGTCTGGCTGGATTTTGATCTTGATGGTTGGGTGGATCTGTTTATCGGCAACGAATCGATTCCGGAAAATGGAGCCGATTTTAATTTCCCATCCGAACTCTATCACAACCAAAAGGATGGCACCTTTAAGGAAGTATCAGCTTCCGCAGGATTACAGATCAATACGTTTGTCAAAGGAAGTACGGGCGGAGACATCAATAATGATGGCTACCCAGACCTTTACATTTCAGTGCTCAATGGACAGAACAGATTATTTTTAAACCAATCGGATGCTTCAGGTATAAAATTTAAGGATATCTCCGCAACCGCAAATGTCGGAGAACCCTACGTTTCATTTCCCACCTGGATGTTTGACTACAACAACGATGGCTGGCTCGACATTTTTGTTTCTGCGTATTCGGATGGCAGCGATGACCTGCCGGGTAAAGTGCTCCGGGCATATGGCAAAAAAGATGATCCTTTCCGTCCCCGACTGTATCGCAACAATGCCAACGGGACCTTTACCGATATGAGTATGGATATGGGATTGACAGAGCCTGTTTTTAGCATGGGCTCCAACTATGGTGATTTGGACAATGATGGATTTCTGGACTTCTATCTTGGCACGGGCGAGCCAAATTTAAAATCTGTGGTGCCGAATAAGATGTATCGCAATCGGGAAGGTAAATATTACGACGATGTGACTTATGCAGGTGGATTTGGAAATATTCAGAAAGGCCATGGTGTGGCTTTTGGTGATATGGACATGGACGGGGATCAGGATCTGTATGTGGTGATGGGCGGCAGTTTTGAAGGCGATGTATATCAGAATATCTTTTTTGAAAATCCTAATACAAACGGGAATCGCTGGATCGTGCTTCGGCTCGAAGGCGTTAAATCCAATCGACTTGCATTGGATGCACGCGTAGAGATCGAGATTACCGAAAATGGAACGTCAAGAAAAATTTATGATATGGTGGGTCCGGGTTCCAGTTTCGGAGGCAATAGTTTGCAGCTGGAGATTGGATTAGGGAAGGCGGAAAAAATAAACGCAGTAAAAATCTACTGGCCGGTAAAAGGTGGGCAGCCGCAAGAGTTGAGTGGATTACAGGTCAATAAGGCTTATAGGATTAAAGAAGGCGAGAATGCTGTGGAAGTAAATTATCCGTACACGGCATTTAAGAAGGATGCGCATACAGGGCATCAGCATTGATGATCAGACCCGTTGCACCTTGATTCCTTTATTTATCCATGACTGGAACATATCCTCCAGTTTTTTAATCATGTAATATGAATCCACGACGTAATCAAACCGGTGCTGCCGGTCGTCGATTTTGATGATGATATAATTCTTAATGCCCTTACCTTTTATCTCATCGGCTATGCCTTTTACATCTTCCATCGGAATCTCCACCCGTGCGGGAAGAATGATTTGATCAACGTCTGCTAATGGAATATCAAGATTAGATGGTGCGTCAGGGCTATTCACCCAAATCCTGTCTTCACCGACATTGAGTTTGCGTTTGGCGGTCATAGCATTGAACTGTCTGACATACTTAAGCAGGTAGAAAAGGACCACTCCAAAAACAATAGCATCAATCATCACCACGCTCAATGGAAAATGACGTGCGTTGATCAGGATGGCTCCCGGAAAAACAAGGAAGAGAAAATAGAAAATATGATACCTGCGACGGTAGTCGTAGTATTCCTGAGATTCGATGAGTTTAACCTGAGGCATACCGTAAAATACGAATTAGCCAAAATATACTGTATCGAACCCCGGGAGATACAAGTATTTTGATCCTACCTTATGCACTGCTATAGATCGAAGAGGATATCAGGCCTTTCTGACAAACTCAGACTTTAACGCCATAGCTCCGAAACCATCGATCTTGCAACTAATATTATGATCACCGTCGGTCAGGCGGATATTTTTCACTTTGGTGCCCACCTTGACGGGTTTAGGAGCGCCTTTGACAGGCAGATCCTTGATGACCACTACTGAATCGCCGTCTTTGAGTTCATTGCCATTGGCATCCAGTACCTTTAAAGCTGCATCCTGGACCACAGCATCCGGATTCCATTCATGTCCGCACTCAGGGCAGGCATACGTATGATCGTCCACGGCATAGCCATACTGGCATTGGCACTCAGGACATGGTTTCATTTCTTCAGACATGGAATCGCAGATTTTAAAATTTAGCTGTTCAAATGGCAGGCTTCAATGAGGGGACGCAAAATTAGAAATCCATTTTGAATTTCACTGATCGTTCAGATTTTATCTCTTCTACTCCCCTTTTCATTCCATCCTTATGATGCAGCAACAATATATACTATATCCATCGACTCACTTCTTTCTTATACGTAACATACTCCTGGCCAAAAGCCTTGTTCAATCTTGGCTCTTCAAACCAAATCACAAATCCGTAAAACAACAGGAATACCAGGATCGCATATCCGGCCATCACGTCTGATTGAAAAAATATTGCTTCACCCACAAGCATCAACATGACACCGACATACATCGGATTGCGCGAATAGCGATATAAGCCTGTGACCACCAATTTTTTTGTAGGGTCAGCAGGTGACAATGTGCCTTTGCCTTTGCGGGCAAAATCAGTTATGCACTTTACTAGAATTATTAAGCCTGGTATCCACAACAAGATTCCAGCATAAGAATGGAAATTCCACTCTTGATGTTGCCATTTATTCTGTGATCGTAAATTCAAATATGGGAACAAGCCCGCCACCATGCCGGGCTGCAATAATGCAAAAAACAGATTTCGGAGAAACAGTGACATGTTGACGGATTACTTCGTAGTCATCAACCCCATTTCTATTCCCATTTTCTCGTAGACAATATCATTAGGTTCCCAGAGCTCAATGTTATTCCCTTCCGGGTCCATGATGTGAACAAATTTTCCGTAATCATAGGACTGGATTGTGTCAACGATGGTCACACCGTTTTGCCTGAGCTCAGCGACGAGGGCATCCAGATCAGCGACCCTGTAATTGATCATAAACTCCTTCTTAGAGGGCTCGAAATACGTAGTAGTTTCCTTAAACGGGCTCCACTGGGTAAACCCCTTTTGTGTACTGTCTATTCCCTGGTGCCATTCGAAAACGGCACCGTAGGGATTGGTGTTGAGACCGAGGTGGGTTTGATACCAATCGCGGATAGCCTTCGGGTCTTTACATTTAAAGAAGATGCCACCGATACCGGTGACTTTTCTAATTGTTGTTGATTCCACTGGTTTATGTGAAATAACGGACCTGACAGCGAAACCAAAACTAGCGGATATCGCGATGATGAGTAGAAGAATGGGGGTGCTTTTCATATTCATTTATAAGCCTACGAATTCAAAAGGTTTGGACACGACAAAATTCATGGATGACTCGCCTGCGTAATTCTCATTCCCATCCAGACGCAACTTCTTTACTTTGGCGCCTTCTGAAAAATCAATACGGCTGAATTCCACCCAGACCACATTTGGATTCAATACATTATCGAAATAATACACCAGGTTTTTCTGGTCGGCTACGGTCCTCCATCGGGTCGAAGAAATATTGGGTTCCGTTTCGGACGAGATCCCAAGTGGAACCGAACAATTACGAATGACACTAAACACACTGGGAATCACTACCCTTGTGTTGTCAGATTGCGGAATGGCATTGATGTAATAGGAGGCCCTCACAAATCTATCCGCTGCCCGATTCGTGCCCGGCAACATGATTGTTCCAGGAATTCCGTCCCAATAGGTATTGATAGCCAATTGTTCATCATACACAGGGGAATTTGTCATGGTGGTATACGATCTGTCATGATGAATCACCAACTTTCCATCGATATACTCAAATATGGCGTTGTCCCCTGTCCGATCAGAAACAGAGAGATGCACAGTAGCAAAAATTTGTGTACCTGGTATGTAAGAGGATACTACCACAAAGTCTTCCTTCTCCAACGCCTTGACCACTTCCTCCACTGTCGCAAAATGATCCAGGACATACTGCAACCAAAGGGAAACCGCTATTCCAGGCTGATCTTTGTCCTTCTCAAAGGTTGGATACTCTGATTCTACCAGCCAGAGCATGTTGCCCACCAGTCCCTTTTCATTCATTCCATCGGAAGAGGCGATATCCCATGAACTGGTGATGACGCTACCATACTTTGATTTCCATTTAATGGAACTGGTGCCTACCATTCCATTACGCTCCATGCCTCGTGGAAAAATCCAAAGGTTGGCCGGGATATCTCCTTTCCAATCCATGGATCTGGCAGTGATAATGGTTCCGTTGGGACCCTGATAAACTACTCTGGTGCAGGCATAAGATTTGTCTACAGAGATCGGCAGGCACAGAAAAATGGCGATAAAGGAGATCAGTGGGAGTTTAGTGTTCATTGTAAGTGGTTTTGATGGTGATCAGTTCTTAAATGTAGGGATTATAGGTGAATAGCCGGACCCGGCAAATTGTTTAAGAAACCTGAAACTAAAATCAGTGAATTCCTCTAATCCGTTTCATCCGTGATTCAGACAAAAAATATCTCGCGCAACGACGCAGCGACGCAGCGTAAAATCACATTCCTGACAAAAAATACGTGAAATCCTGTATTCCGTACATGCCATTCATGCCGCTGAATGGAGTTTTCACCGCCAGCACCATAGGCATCAACTTCCGGAATACTTCTTTATTCGATATTCATTATTCGTTATTCGTTATTCTTCCTCCGTGTTGCCTTCGTGTCCTTCGTGAGATACCACTACCTAAGTAAAATCATCTCGAATAATGAGGTCGCACGGAGCACACGGAGTAATCTTACAATTCCAAAATAAAATCAGTATCTGGATTACTTGACTATTCGTTATTCGCTATTCATTATTCGTCATTCCTACGGCGGGATTCAGTGCATAGAAATCTCACCCCATGCTTACAATACCAAATGCTCTCTACCTCACACCATCGGACTCAATCCGTATAATCCTCATCGGGCAATTTGCCGCGGCTTTCACGTTCTGTTCGTATTCTTCATCATCCACGACGGCCTGAAATATGCCTTTCTTTTCAATGCCCCCGACAAGGACACACCGGCCATCTCTTGTGGACACGCGCCAGCGTTGCGGTGCCGCTTCTACACAACCATTGCACCCGATGCATTTCCCGCGCTGGTAGAAAATGCGGAACATCAGGCAGGTACCACTTTATAGATCTTGTCCTTTGGACGTATGGCTTCCGGCATCGGCAAGGTGAAGATGTCACCCTTTTCCACTGATTCTACATCACGATCATCTACACGCAATGCATCGACCTTCGACCGGGTCACCCCGGAGGTCGGACCGGTCACCAGGATCTGGTCTCCCTTGCTCAGGGTATGTGAAGCCATCACAAATTCGCCCACCTTGATCCGGGGATAATACTTGACGCACTGGCCAACATGTATTTTCTTCTCGGTGGCTTTGGAACCATAGGTGTCACTCCACTCTCCCATCGTGCGGCCGAGGTAATAGCCATCCCAAAACCCGCGGTTATACACTTTAGAAAGTTCCGTAGTCCAGTGTTCTATCTTCTCCGGGCTGTAGGTGCCGTCCCGCAGGGCAACCAGTGCCTGCCGGTAACAACGCACTACCGTATCAACATAATCAGCGGAGCGGCCGCGGCCCTCGAGCTTCAGCACACTCACTCCGGCATCCAGTATTTTGTCGAGGAAGCCAATAGTGCACAGGTCCTTGGCACTCATGATATATTCATTGTCTATCTCCAGTTCGATGCCATCTTCTTTTGAAGTCACGATGTATTCCTTCCTGCAATTCTGGATACAGGCTCCGCGGTTAGCTGACGCATTGTGGGAATGAAGGCTCAGGTAGCACTTACCTGAAATCGCCATGCACAATGCGCCGTGGGCAAAGACTTCAATTTTGATCAACTCACCGGAAGGGCCTTTGATTTCTTTTCGCTTGATTTCCGTGATGATATTGGCGACCTGGCTCAGGCTGAGTTCGCGGGCTAATACGATCACGTCCGCATATCCGGCATAAAACTGCACGGTTTCTACATTGCTGACGTTTGCCTGTGTCGAAAGGTGAACGGGCATGCCGACTTCCTTGCAATACGCCATGGCGGCGTGGTCGGCGGCGATGATGGCGGATACGCCACTTTCTTTGGCGCAGTTGATGATGGTTTTCATCAACCGGATATCGTGGTCATAGAGGATGGTGTTGAGCGTCAGGTAGGTCTTGACGTTATGGGCAGCACATTGTTTTGTGATCTTGACTAAGTCCTCTGTGGTAAAATTGATGGAGGAGCGGGCCCGCATATTGAGTTGCTCGACCCCAAAGTATACGGAGTGGCAGCCGGCGTGTATGGCGGCGCTCAGGGCTTCGAATGACCCGGCCGGGGCCATGATTTCTACATCTAGGTACTTCATCTTCCGCTGTATGATTCACCTGGCAGGGAAAGGCTGCCATAGTATTGGTAAAAGATTGACGCAAATTTAAGAGATTATGGGTGGCAACGGTTCTCGTGAAGCTGCTGCGCATGTCTTCAGCACCTCCGTTCTTAATAAGCACGATGGACGATCACTGAACTTATGTTTCCACCAGGCAAGTCAGCCCCAATGAGGCTACACGCTGTCCGCGGAATGGCATGTAAGTTGTCAGTTCTTTCTTTTCAATTCTTTCCATAAGCACGAATATGGGCTATAAACCAATTCTCTCCATTACGAACGAGGATGTCAGTGAACCTGTGGTGTATGTCCGTTGCAGACAAATTTTCCGC
Source organism: uncultured Saprospiraceae bacterium (assembly GCA_964646645.1). GTDB lineage: Bacteria > Bacteroidota > Bacteroidia > Chitinophagales > Saprospiraceae > Opimibacter. The sequence continues at coordinate 44,036 of CAZYHJ010000013.1, forward strand.
TCCTTCTATAAATGCTTCACCGTCCACCACAGCCACATCATCGGTTACGAAACTTATTCGCTTGATCCGGCTCGTGTGCTGAGTGCTTTTGGCTTCACTTCTTAAAAAGTCACTCAACAGTTTCTGAATCTGCTCCTTTCCACTGGCTACATCACCACGAGGGCTAATAAGTATTGCATCATCAGTAAAACATTTTATTATCCCCTCAATATCTTCAACCTGCCAGGCATGATCGTAGTCAGCTTCTGTTTTTCGTATCAACTCCTCATCAAGTTGTCTATTTACATTTTTCGCTTCTGGCATAACATCAGTCTTTTGTTATGTCATTGCAGTTTTAAGTCCGAAACCTGACAGGAATGGAACAATTATTATTAAAAATAGAAGAATCGAATTTTTCATTTCCGTTTGTTTGTGTTGTCTGGCTCATTCTATACGCATACCGCTAATACCTAAATATACGCAACTCCCTCCTAAACAAAGGGCTTGAAAATCCACAGATTCATATTGCGCTTTCCGATATATTCGTTGCGTATATCCTATCTCAGTTAATAGAGAAGACCTTCGAATCACTGGATAGCGGGTATTTTATATCAACCGCTCAAGCACCCCCTTTCTTTTTACAATGTTTTTATAGTCCCACTGGATGTTCACCGATTTTTTCAACCAGCGGTTCAGATCCGGAATTTTTACTTCCGAAACATCATTGTAGTAGATCGAAGCGTCTTTAAACTTTGCTCCCCTGTGGTTTAAGCCTTCCTCTTCAAAGTCTGCCCCGCTCCAGAACATGAGTCGGATGCCCTTCTTTTCCTTGCTATAGCCGGTGATGGGGTTTCCATCCAAAAACCAGACAGGGTGACCGTGCCAGATTTTGTTTTCCGCCTTCGATAGTGACTTGTCGATCGTTTTCGCAAGCAGATCGCAAATCGCTTTGTCCGTATCGGATTGCTCCTGATTATACTTTTTTATTGCATCATCCATGGTCATTCAATTTTGAAATGTTGTTATTAAATCTACCTACGGTTACATCAGGTTTTTAGCCTTCCGCTTCCGTTTGGATGCTCATTAAATATACATAAGCCATAAGCATCGACCAAACGCAGTAACAAAGGACCAGGAAGCGGTTGAAGTATCCCGCCACAGCCACAACACCTTCAGGCACTTTTTCCGGTGGTGCTTCATTGGGTCCCATGGGAATTCCGGCCTGTTTAAATCCGTTCATCATCACCATCATCGATACACCCATCAGCACAAGACTGATCCAAACGGCATGGGTTGAAATCAACATGGAGTTTGAATGATCCATCCAGCCTGATTTTCGGATCAGGTGGTAGCATACCAGTAACGAACCTATTGGCAGCGTTGGTACACCCAGGCCAAAGGCCAGACCATGCAGTGGATGATTGACATCGAATAATCCGCCCATGAACGCCCCGACACCGGATACGAAAACGAATATCAATCCGAGTTTTGCCCACCACGATGTTGTCTCGGTCCACAGTAAAAAAGGCACCAGCATAGTACTCAGTCCCCACAGCAGAAAAAAGACGGTGATCAATATTTTATACTGACCAAGCGCGTATTCGCTGATGAGGCGCCAGCTGGGCCTGAATTCGGGGCTGGTAAAATGAAGGAGCAGCAGACTGATGAGGGACAGGCTGCCGCTTGCGATGATCACTTTGGGCAGGAGGCTCATCCCTTTGTCCTTTGAGTGTCCAACCATGCTTCCAATTGATCGAGTCCCATGGTAAATCCTTCTTTGAAGCCCATGGCGATGATCTTCTCGAGGGTATCCAGCGTATCCATGGTAATGGTCACGTGGACCAGAGTGTGATCGGCATTGGATGAAAATTCGTTTTTCCAGTGCATCCTTGAAAAACTGGTATTGATTTGTCCATTTTCATCACAAAAAGCATCGAGGCCTGTAAAGGATTTCTGATCCTCTATTTTGTCATAGTCAAACCTGCACCAGTGGATTTCATTTTCAGGACTGACCATCTTGTAGAGCCAGGCCCCGCCTTCCCTGAAGTCCATGGATTTAGTCTGGTTGCGGTAAGGCAGCGGCGCCCACCATTTGTCAAGCAGTTCGGCGGTGGTCCATGCGCGCCACACCAGTTCCTTGTCGGCGTCAAATTCCCGTTGTACATGGATCGTTTTCGTGTCCTTGTCCACGGTGAAGTCAAAAAGCAGTGTCTTTTTCATTTCTTTTGTTTTTTTATGGTGGATAATAAATGATCCAGTTGATCAAACCTGGATTCCCAGATTTTGCGGAATTGCTCGAGCCATTGGTCGATCTCTTTCATCTTTTCGATTTCCAGTGAGTAATAAATTTCTCTACCCTGTGGTTCCTGTTTGATCAGTTCACATTCGGTCAGGATGCGCAAGTGCTTGGAGACTGCCTGTCGGGTTGTATTGAAATTTTCTGCAATGGCATTTGGGGTCATAGCCTGCACCGCGATCAGCGCGATGATTGCTCTTCGGGTCGGGTCGGCGATGGCTTGAAAAATGTCACGTCTCATATTGAATTGAATTCGTTTAAGAAACCATTCGGTTGCAAATATATACGCAACTATTCGGTTTCGCAAATAAATTTTTGATTTTCCCTTGGGGCATTTGAAAATGCTTGCCTTAGCTGCTGATTATGAGGAACTTGTAAAATATAGTCGCTGAGTAGTTTCCTGCACAATTCCATGCTTCACTAAAATTTATCTCGCGCAGAGACGCAAAGACGCAACGAAAAATCACTTTCCAGACAAAAAATCCGTGAAATCCTCAAATCCGTTTAATCCGTGATTCAGACAAGAAATATCCCGCACGGAGCGCACAGAGCACACGGAGTAATCTTACTGGCTAATCAGGAAAAATAACGTCTTGATAACTTCCCTATTCGCTATTCGTTATTCGCTATTCGTCATTCTTTCTCCGTGATTCAGACAAAAAGAATCTCGCGCAACGACCCAACGACGCAACGAAAAATCACTTTCCAGACAAAAAATCCGTGAAATCCTCAAATCCGTTTAATCCGTGATTCAGACAAAAAGGCCTTCGCGCGGAGACGCAGAGACGCAATGAAAAATTGCATTTCAGATAAAAAAAATACTGTGGACGTTTACAAGCTATTTACCTCCGTTAAAAACGACGAAGATGCTTCTTCTCTCAACGCTGATCTTGTGATCCCGGGTACGCGAGCGTAGAAAAATTCTACGCTCAACAGTCTGGTTTTTTGATCTGAGTAATCCTACTGGCCCATGAAGCAATATCATCGTCAGATATATTTCCATAATCGTAATTCGTAATTTATCATTCGTAATTTATTGCTCCTCCAGCACCGACTCTCCTTTCGAACCATCTCCCGAAGTCCACTGCCACTGTTCGTATAACCGAATACGTCCATCCGGTAAAATCTCCGGAGTTGATCTGCATATTCCTGTCATAAGTTCTCCCCTGTCATTGACCTGATGATACCGCATATCGATCACCCCTTCCTGGCTGACGATACCGATGAGATGACCCGATAAGATGCGGCCGCCATGATAGGCGCAGGTAAGAATATTTCCTTCCTGCTGATAATGAAATCTGACATCGTCCGAAACCTCACCGTTATCAGAGTTGTGGACGGGACGAAAGATGCGATTGTGGTACATAATTTAGAAACTAATATTCCACTTATGGAGTATGAATATTTCGGATCATCGCACGAATCGTTTCTAACTTAATACTATCGACATCGCTTTTATCATAGATGGCCAATAGATAAACTGTCATTTGTGCACGTACGATATAGGTAATTACTCTTGCACCCCCACTCTTGCCCTTCCTTTTGCTTTTAATAGCTAATCTTATCTTATAGGTATCAAACCCTAATGAAGTTCCATGATCAGGCTTCTCCTCCAACTGTTTTTGTAAAATTCCCACTTCCTCCCGAAGCGAGGGATACTTTCTAATTAGACTAATAAACTGCTTCTTGAAGAGCGAGGTTGGTATGAGACTATATTTCATTTAAAAACTCACCAAGAGTTTGCAGACGCTTTTTGGACATGTTCAGTTTCTTGACCTCTGTCATGGCTTCTTGCAGGTCCGACTTCAACTGGAGAGCCAATTCATACTCGCGCAATTTATCCAAGACCTTTTTCCAGTCCTTAATAGGGACCTGAACAGCCCTTACCTTTCCTGAAGCATCATTTAGATATTCAACATCCAATTTCATTTGATAAAGATAATCCATTTTAAACACACCCGTTGAATACCCATCCCTTGATATCTCCCTACCTTTGCATCATGCTTTTCAACCGCTCATTTCCATCCTTTGCCCGGATCGCTCCCGCCTTCCTGATCCTTTCATTGCTGTCCTGTAAAAAGGAAGCCGAATCTCCATCAGGGCCATTGGAGGCTTCCATTCAACTGGAAGAACTCCCGTCCTCCGCGACAGGCATCACCTTTGCCAATAATATCAAGGAGGAAGGGATGGTTAATATTTTCACATGGCACTTTTTATACAATGGTGCCGGTGTTGCCGCAGGGGATATCAACAATGACGGCCTGCCTGATCTGTATTTCGCGGGCAATATGGTGCCAGACAAACTCTATCTCAATAAAGGCAATTTTGAATTTGATGACATCACTTCCAACGCAGGGATCAGCACACAAATCTGGTCAAGCGGAGTCACGATGGCAGATGTAAATGCCGATGGTCTGCTCGATATTTATGTGAGTAAAAATTCACCCACCGGTGTGCCGGACAACAACCGGAATAAACTCTATATCAACCAGGGCGACAATCTGTTCCGTGAACAAGCCGCGCAGTATGGATTAGATGATATCGGCTTTAGCGTGCAATCGACATTCTTTGACCTAGACCAGGACGGTGATCTCGATATGTTCCAGGTCAATCAACCCTTTGATGAATTTTCCCGGCTTGTCAATAAACCTGAAGTTGTGGCGCGCTATCCATACACGGACCGGATGTATATCAACCAGGCTGGAAAATTTGTGAGCGACACCTCAGCCGTGTTGGATATGTACTATGGCCTTGGTGTTGTCCTCGGAGATTTTGATCTCAATGGTTGGACCGATGCGTATGTCTGCAATGACTATCACCACAAGGACCGCATGTTTATGAACCATGAGGGGCGTCTTTCAGATGATGTTCATAACCGCACAGGGCATATTTCCTTCTACTCGATGGGATGTGATGCAGGCGATATCAACCAGGATGGTTGGCCCGATCTCTTCACGCTTGACATGGCCTTTGAGGAACATTATAAATCAAAGACCAACATGGGATCGATGGATCCCGATCGATTCTGGGGCCTTGTGCGTGATGGCCAGCATTATCAGTATATGCAAAACGCACTGCAGGTTAATATGGGCAACGGATATTTTTCCGAACAAGCACAAATTGCTGGAATTTCCAAAACGGATTGGAGTTATTCGACCCTGTTTGCGGACCTGGATCTCGATGCGGACCAGGACATTCTGATCACGAATGGCGTATTGCGTGATCTGCAAAACAATGATTTTAATAAAATGGTCAAGGACCGCTATAAAGGCATGGTTGGTCCAGACAACTTCCGTGAGATACTCAACAACCTTCCTTCTAACCCTGTGCCGAACATTATTTATTCGAATGATGGCCAGATGAAATTTACTAAGCTCGCTCCTGAGGCTGGGTTTAAGACACCGGGATTTTCACATGGCATGATCTACAGTGATCTCGATGGCGATGGCAAACTCGATGTGGTGATCAACAATATGAATGCCCCGGCGTCAGTGTATAAAAATACAAGCTCGACGAATGGCCATTACCTGAAAATTAAACTCAAGGGTCCGGGAAAAAATCTCCAGGGACTTGGATGTTCGGTCATCGTATATAGTGGGGATAAAAAGCAAATTCAAACCATGCAGACCAGCCGCGGGTATTTTTCGGCGGTGGAAGCGGAGTTGTATTATGGTCTGGGTGCGGCTTCCACAGCAGATTCCATCAAGATCTTCTGGAGACATGATGAGATGACGGTCTTGAAAAATGTAAAAGTGGACAAATTGCTGACAGTGGATTACGCAAAAGAAAAGAAGATTCCTTTCAGGCCTGATCCGGTAGCGGGAGTATCCGTATCGAGTATGGAATTGATCACCGGACTATTCTGGGAGAAGGACTACAATGATTATAAAGACCAGGTTTTACTGCCATATAAACTTTCTCAAAACGGTCCGCACATTTCTACAGGTGATATCAATGGTGATGGACGAAGTGACTTTTTTATCGGAGGAGGAATGTATATCAATGATGGTGATTTCTTTAATACCAAAATGTCGGGGCCTGTAGATAAAGACATATACAAAGATGCTGAAGACCAGGAAAGCGCTATGGTTGACGTGGACGGTGATGGTGACCTGGACCTTGTAGTAGTTTCAGGAAGTAATGAATTTGCAGAAAACAATCCGCTCCTCGCCGTAAGGCTTTTTCTCAACGATGGTAAAGGCAACATCACCCGTGCCAATGCGTCCCAAATGCCGGATGTGCGGGTCAATGCGCAATGCATTGAAGCATTTGATGCTGATGGCGACAAGGATGTGGACCTGTTTATCGGTGGCCGGTTAGTGAGCGGCAAATACGGTATCCCTGCCGCTTCCAAACTTTTAATCAATGACAATGGAAAGTTTACCGACCGCACCAAAACTCTGGCTCCGTTTTTTGAATCCCTGGGCATGGTCACAGATGCCGTAAGTGAAGACATTGATCGCGACGGAGATATTGATTTGCTGGTCGTCGGCGAATGGATGGCCCCCACTTGGTTCATCAACGATGGTAAGGGCAATTGGACCAAAAAAGAAATTGACAACCCGGGCACCGGATTGTGGTGGACCGTGGAGAAGGGTGATTTTGATAAGGACGGTGACACTGATTTCCTGCTCGGCAACTTAGGGTGGAACAATAAATTTGGCGGATCTCGTGGCACCAAACTTGAACTCTATGCGAGCGACATCGATAAGAATGGAGATTTCGATGTGGTGCTGGCCAATAATAAACAAGACCATGTATTGCCCGTGCGTGGCAGGGAATGCTCCTCGCAGGAAGTGCCCTATATCCTTGAAAAATTTCCCACCTACGAGAGTTTTGCCAAAGCAGAGTTGACAGACATTTACTCTGCTGACCAATTAAATAAAAGCGAGCATCGCAAATTATCCACAATGACGAGTGTCTATCTCCAAAATAATGGTGATGGCACCTTTGCCGCCAGTGATCTTCCGTTGTTCTGCCAGGCTGGTCCTGTCAAATCCTTTTATGTGGATGATATCAACCAGGATGGAAATCCGGATTTCCT
>CAZYHJ010000014.1:0-1664 GCA_964646645.1 uncultured Saprospiraceae bacterium
CAACATCCTTGGGGTGGATTATCTGTGGCAGGATGGCAGTACATCATCGACGTATACCACTTCCATTTCCGAAACCGTCATCCTTCAAGTCAGCAATAACTGCGGAACGGATACTGACACCCTGCAGATCCAGCTGACAGGAACAACCCCTGTTTTTAATTTAGGTCCGGATATAGAAGGTTGTAGTGGTTCTTCAGTCATCCTGTCCCCAGGTGTAACAAATTCGACCCTGGTATGGCAAGACGGATCGGCATCAGCAACATATGAGGTTACTGCTACCGGACAGTATTTCGTTGAAGCCACTAACCAATGCGGTAGCTATGCGGACAGCATACTTGTTGACTTCTCTGCTCAAATGCCTTTGCTTGAACTGGGAGATGCAATTTCAGTCTGTGAAGGCGCCCCGGTGATCATTTCACCCGGGTTGACTGATGTCAATTATTTGTGGCAGGATGGTTCTACGGGATCAGCTTATACGGCTACCCAGTCCGAAAATGTAATCCTGGCCGTCAGCAATGCCTGCGGAACGGCAACTGACACGATCACCGTAGATATTTTGGATGCACCTGATCCATTTTCACTTGGACCAGATACGACCCTGTGCCTCGGAGAAACCATTTTGCTGTCCTCCCCATCAATCTTCTATGATGTTTTGTGGCAGGACGGAAGCGGCATGTTGCACTTCGTCGTCAATCGTCCGGGCACATATTCACTCACCTTAAGCAATTCGTGTGGAACAGCCAGTGATGAGATCCTCATTGATTATGACACGCGAGTCCCTCAAATTGACATAGATCCAATGTACTCATGGTGCGAAGGCGATGTGATTTCTCTCGACGTCACCCAGCCATTTGATGCCACTTATCTGTGGAACACCGGTTTATCAAACCCTTCTGTCTCCATTTCTACACCGGGCATATACAGTGTGGATATTGCAACCTCATGTTTGAGCAGAACGTTTGAAATTGTAGTTGAAGAAGATGATGATTGCCTGGAACAAAATGATGATGTTAACATTTATATTCCGAATGTTTTTTCGCCGAATGGAGATGGTATTAATGACCTTTTTACCATCGGCTTTAATTCCGGATTGAATGTAGTTTCTGTTTCGGGAAAAATTTATGATCGGTGGGGAGGGCTGGTGTATAGCGCTGTAGGGACTTCATTTTCGTGGGATGGTAGTTTTGCAGATGAGGTGATGATGCCGGGGGTGTATGTGTATGTGCTGCATGTTGAGTATGTCTTAAAAGGGACGACACAGTTTGAAGAATATACCGGTGATGTTACATTGGTGAGATAGATTATAACCTGCAGCGGATGCTGCCATCGTTGTTCACTGCCTGATAAAGTTCTTTTTGATCCTACGTACGCGGGCTTAGATACAATCTAAGCCCAACAAAATCTTTCTTTTGGCCTTCGGCCATTGTGTGAAGTGCAGCGGATGCTGCCATCGATGATTTTTACCTTATAAAGCTTCTTATGATCATACGTACGCGGTCTTAGATACAATCTAAGCCCAACACAATCATTCTTTTGGCCTTCGGCCATTTTTGATGATCAATCTTATGGCACTGCATTATCAAATAATCGGTGAAATCCTTTAATCCGTCTAATCCGTGATTCAGACAATATGCAGGAGCTGGCATCGATACAATCTAAGCCCA
>CAZYHJ010000014.1:1764-43035 GCA_964646645.1 uncultured Saprospiraceae bacterium
CTAATCCGTGATTCAGACAATATGCAGGAGCTGGCATCGATACAATCTAAGCCCAACACAATCTTTCTTTTGGCCTTCGGCCATTGCGTGAGGTGCAGCGGATGCTGCCATTGTAGTATCTTAAAATTGGTAAGATCCTTTAATCCGTCCAATCCGTGATTCAGACATTATTTTTAACTTTATCACTAAGGTTTCCTCTGACCTGCAGATAATTCGATATGCGCACCACCCACTCCGCCTTCATTTGGTTGGTATTGGTTGTCCTCAGTATGGCATACAATACCGGTCAGGGACAAAACCTTGTACCCAACTACAGCTTTGAAAATTTTACCACGTGTCCAACGAATTATGAGGGATTGTGCTTTGGGTATGCGCCTCCCTGGTCGTGCGCTTCGCTGGGCAGTGCCGACCTTTTTAATTCATGCGGAAACCCCTCTATGGCTGGTGTACCAGATAATGCCATTGGTTCACAACTCGCTCATACCGGAGAGGGATATGCTGGCTTTATTTGCTTCTGGCCAACCATATCCAACTATCGGGAATATGTCATGGTCCAACTTACACAGCCACTTGTGGCCGGCACCTGGTATTATGTAACATTCTTTCTGAGTCTTGCAGATACAGGATGTGGCGTGGAACATGTTGGAGCTTATTTTTCAGCAACCTCACCTTACCAATCTCAAGTTACGGTCCTAAACCTCAATCCACAGGTAGAATCCAACTCAGGTTTTATTTCAGATCAGCAAGGCTGGACCCTGGTGGGTGGGTGTTTTCAGGCCGCAGGGGGTGAACAATATATGGTCATTGGCAATTTCAATCCCGACTCCGAAACTCCTCTTGATCCGGATTGTAACAGCGGACCCTATAATTATTTCTACATCGATGACGTATCTGTCACAGAAGGACTGGCTCCTGAAGAAATTGATCTTGATCTGGGCGGACCCGTCGAAGAATGTTTCAGTTATGAAATTGACCCGAACCATGATGGCCCGGTATTTATCTGGAGTGATGGATCTAACGGGCCTACACTGACTGTGACTGAAACAGGTGTTTATACCCTTACGGTCACCGATGGGTGCAATCAGGGTATTGATTCCATCGAAGTGACCATCAATGGCATTTTCCCACCGGTTGAAATCGGTCCTCCAACACTTGCCATTTGTGCAGGGGAAGAATATGTGATAACCCTGGATCCAGATCTCGAGGTATACACATGGAACGATGGTAGTCATTCAGATGAATACAGTATCTCCACGACTGGAACATACAGTGTCACACTTGATGATGGTTGCGCCACGAGTACAGATGAAATTCATGTAGATGTCATTGATCCACCATCTCCGTTTGATCTTGGAGAAGATGCAGATCTTTGCCTTGGAGAGGAAATAGAAATTGTCCTTGATCCGGATGCAGGTGTTTTCCTCTGGCAGGACGGGAATACATCATCCACCTACACCATTGATATGGGAGGAACATACACCCTCACCATTAGCAATATGTGCGGACAGGAAACAGATGAAATCGTCATCTCTGACCTGGAAGTACCTGACATACAAATCGGCCCGGATGAAGTAACACTTTGCGGAGGTGAAATTCTTGATATTGAGATTGATCCGGAACTGGGAGATATCCTGTGGCAGGATGGAAGTTCCGAACCCAATTATGAAATCACCACATCCGGTGTATACACTGTGTTTGTAACCAATCAATGCGGTACAGGAAGCGACCAGATAGAGGTCACTGTGGTACCTTCGCCGGATGTCAATCTGGGACCTGATACATTATTGTGTGAAGGACAAACCATAGTTTTGACAACAGCTGATTCAGATGGGACGTATCTCTGGCAAGATTTTTCAACTGCTGATACATTTCTGGTCTCCGGACCCGGCCTTTACAACCTTTCCATTTCTAATGATTGCGGTACAGCCAGTGATGATGTATTCGTAGACTATCTTGATGTGGCAGATCCAATAGATTTTGGTCCGGATATCACGTTATGTCCCGGTGAACAAATCGTACTTTATGCACAAAATCCGGGTTTGCAATATGAATGGCAGGATCTGAGTACGGCAGATTCTTTTGTAGTGACCACCGGTGGCACATATCATGTGACGGCTTACAACAATTGCGGCTTGCAAAGTGATACGATCAATGTTACAGTCAATGCGCTTCCACCTACAGCCGACTTACCGGACCAATTAACACTCTGCCAGGGACAATCATTAACGCTGGATGCTAATGTTGTTGGTGTAAACTATGTATGGAATGACAATTCCACCAGTCAACAACTAAATGTAACCACTCCTGGAACATACAGTGTAACGGTAAGCAATAGTTGCGGATCCGACCAGGATACTGTGGTTATATCAGATGGTGGTCCGGCACCGGTGGTAGACCTGGGACTTGATCTGGCGATCTGTCCGGGTGAACAAGCAGATATCACTCCAATATTTTCAGATGTCACCAGTTGGACCTGGCAGGATGGTTCTACCCTTCCATCATATACCGTATCCGGCGCGGGCCAAATCAGCATAGAAGCTCAAAACAGTTGTGGGGTCGCTTTTGACACCATGCAAATCTCCTTGCTGCCGGCAACTCCACCTTTGGATCTTGGTCCAGATACATCGCTATGCACCGGAGAAACCTATGCATTATCTATCGCTACATCAGGAGTAAGTATCCTGTGGTCGGACGGGTCTACACTACCTGCCTTCACAGTGAGTGGACCGGGTGAATATTTTGCGACCATCAGTAATTCCTGCGGCCAACAGTCTGACACCATTGAGGTCACTGCGCTGCCTGACGTGCCGGTGTTGCAACTTGGACCAGATCAGTCATTATGCCCTGGTGAGTTGATTGTTGTTGATCCTGGTATCACCAACGTGAATTATCTCTGGCAGGATGGTTCGACAGGACCCACCTTTTCAACGACACAGCAGGCCACGATTATTCTAACGATCAGCAATAACTGCGGAGCATCCACTGACACCTTGAATATCATTGAAAACAACCAGGGACCTGTGGTAGATCTCGGGGCCGACATCCTCGCCTGTGAAGGCGAAACGATCACTGTATCCGCCGGCGTGCTTGGCGTTAATTATTTGTGGCAGGATGGCTCCACCGGATCGAATTTTTCAACAACACAATCTGAAATCGTAATCCTTGAAGTCAGTAATAACTGCGGAACCGACATTGATACGGTCATCATTGACATCGAAGGACAAATACCCACGCCTAATCTGGGTGCTGATACATTGTTGTGCGAGGGTGCATCACTGGTGCTCGCTTCCGACGCGGATGCGATTACGAATGTGTTATGGCAAAACGGATCAACCGGTACAACCTTTACCGTCACGAATGCCGGAACGTATATACTCGAGGAGTCAAATCATTGTGGCAATGTTTCGGATACTATTGTGGTCACCTACCTTGATGCACCGGCACCATTTTCCCTGGGTGTTGATACCACGCTATGTCCAGGTGAATCCATCGTGCTCAATGCACCTTTCACCACTGATCTGATAACATGGCATGACGGAAGTCATAGTCCATCCTTCCTGGCTGATCAATCAGGATCTTATGCTTTAACCGTTAGCAATGCCTGCGGACAGGTGTCAGATGATTTTGAATTGAGTTACAATACTCAAGTCCCCATTATTCAGGATGCTCCGCCCTATCCATGGTGCTTTGGTAATATCATTCAACTTGACGTGACCCAGACCATTCCTGTTGCCTATGAATGGCAGGATGGCTCTACATCGCCCACTTTCGAAGCTACTGCGCCCGGGACATACCAGGTAGAGATTATTTCAGCATGCAGCTCAGTGACGGGTGACTTCGAATTGATCCCGGCTGCGAATTGTGACGTCAGTGATGGCGTATACATTCCTAATGTCTTTTCACCGAATGGAGATGGCATAAACGACATTTTTACGGTGTTTCCAGGAAGTGACATTACGGTGACGGCAATGCAGGGAAAAATCTTTGATCGCTGGGGCAACCTGGTATTTGCATCGGAAGCGATACCTTTTGAATGGAATGGATTTTTCAACAATGAAGCATTACAGCCCGGAGTGTTTGCTTATGTGATTCATGTGAAATATATGATCAATGGCCGTGAAGTGGATGAGGTGTTTGCGGGGGATGTCACGTTAGTGAGATAGATCATGACCTGCAGCGGATGCTGCCATTGATGCTTTATACCTAATAAAGCTCTTTATGATCATACATACGCGGGCTTAGAAACAATCTAAGCCCAACACAATCTTTCTTTTGGCCTTCGGCCGGATGAACCTATTACTTGATCGTGATCAGAATCGTTTCACCCTCTGGCATTTTTTTCTCCATTTTCGCTTCGTTTTCCTTGATGATGGTGACCTTAAGGGTTTCGTCCTCGCGGGCCACCAAAAGATCAAACTTTTGTCCAAAGGCATGAATATTTCTCAACGCCATGGAAGGCCATGCAGCAGGTAGCCGTGGGGTCAGTTCAAATGATTGCAGTCCCACTGGTCGAATGCCAAATAAACCTTCTGTAAAAACCCTGCAATACAAGCCGCTCTCGGCCGAAAGGTGCCGTTGGCTTCCTTCAGGATATGCTTCCACAGGATAAGGTATATGTTCGCCGAGGAGTCTTCGGGTGGAATAGGCCTGGAGATATTTCAATGCACGTTCTGTTTCTCCCGCAGCCAATACACCCCGCAATCCATACAAGGTGGACCTGTCCCAAAAGATAACATCGCCGGCTACACTGGCCAGTCCATCCTCAGTCCATAACTGCGGAGAAAACAAGGCATCAATGGTGCCCTGGCTGCGATCGAAAATGCCCATGGTCAGCGGAATGCAAATCCATGCGCGTAATACATCATTGCCTTCGTAATACCTGTAGGTATGAAAACCCTGCACCTCTGCGCCAAAAAATTTCTCAATAGCTTTCTTCATCTCATCTGCTTCAGCGGCATAAGCTTTCAATACCTTCCGATCTTTTCCCAAAGCATTTCCCAACGCCACTGCGGATCGCAACGCATCATAATATAATGAAGATGTACACAGGTTGGCATCCCCTGCAGGCAACCGGCCTTCGAGTTCATCGGAATCAGACTGCACAACACCGTTATCATTTAATTGCCGACGGCAATACTCCAGGCACCAGGTGATCAATGGCCATAGCTGTGCTGCCTCTGCTGTATCTCCCCTGGCCAACGCATAACGCGCGGCACCATAGGCGATCATGGCCGCATCCCCGCGATCTCCTGCTCCGTTCCAAATATCAGTGCCTTCCGCGATGATCGAACTGGGTATGGGCTCATAGGCATCATTCATGTACCTCGCGAAATGCATGTATGCGTTCAAAGAGGCTGCGTTACCATAATCATATCCCAGAAACGGAAAAAATGGTCCGATATATTCTGCCTGATCATTGGCCCAGATGGCAGCATAATATGCTTCACCGCCTGGTCCATGCATGGGGCCGCCCTTTGTCTCGAAGAGGCTTTCCGCAGCACGGATCTTTGCAAAGGCAAATGCAGTATTCAGGATTGGATCCGGAGTCTCCAGAATTAATTTCTCCCGCGTCTCCTGAATAAATTGCTGACGTCGATGTAAATCCCATTCGGCATCATCCCCTCCTGTGCTGCTGTTCTCATTGCCCCACCCCATATACACCATTGAAAAAGTGACTGAATCTCCAGACTCAAGAGTATAAAATCCATCTCCACGGAGCTGAATATAAATTTGATACGACCCAAGGACACCGGCAGTTGAATCAGTAGTATAAATCGTGTTATACTCCGGAATTTCAATGGCATACTTTTTCCCGGATACATTTCGAATGATATAGATTTCCTGAAAGTCAGGATACTTCATCGACGGAAACATCTGACGTGTGAGCTGAAGATCATCCCCAGCCTTACTCTCAACTTTCATAGTACCATCCAGGGTAATGGAAGTCGTTATTTCTGGTGGCAGTGGTTTACGATTGGCCAACACAAGGTCAAACCCATCCATCTCAAACCTGCGTGTGAGGCTTGCATGCGTGTTATTGGGAATGGTACGTAACGTCGGCCAAACAAGTGTTTTTGAAAATTTGAAATCATGGTTGGCCTCCACGCCATATCTCAATACGGCTGAAATCCTGGGCCCGCTCATTTCAATGTGGTCATGATGAGGAATATCCTGGTTTACTGTCCACTGGATGCTACCATCATGTAGCATGGTCCACCGGCTGGCCTCCTGGCCATATAGCCCATAGGAAAGCGAGACCTGAAAAAGCAAGAAATAGAATATGCGCATACAATAAATGATAAGCCTTGACATCTGCAAAATACAAGGAAACCACGAAGGACATTAAGTCCGCCAATCATTTTTAGTTCAGAGCATCAACCTGGAAAACAAATGCCCTCATACCAAAATAATATTGCGGAGCAGTTAACTTTGTATATGTCTTTTAAAATCCTTTTACTGGTCGGTCTGGGCAGTTTCATCGGAGGTGTGCTGCGTTATGTCATTTCTACCCCTTTTCTGCACAAATATCCGCATGGCTTCCCCTGGGGCACATTCCTGGTCAATATCATCGGATGCCTGCTCATCGGATTCCTCTACGGCTATGCCGACCGCTGGGCTTTTCCCCGGGAATGGAGAATGTTTCTTGCGGTGGGAATACTTGGCGGCTTCACTACCTTTTCCAGTTTTTCCAATGAAACCGTCACCCTATTTCAAAACGGAGCGTATGGCTATGCCATTACGTATGTAATGAGCAGTGTGCTACTAGGAATAGCAGCTACATTCTTTGGTGTTTGGTTGACCAAATTGTAAACAGTAGGTATGTTGCATGCTTGGCCCCCTCCGCCCCCTGAAGGGGGAACCCAATTAGAAGCTGGATCCAACTTTCTTATAAAAATTGTCTTTTACAAATGGCTAATTGCCTATTGTCAATTGCCAATTGCCTATTTATAATAGGTATTTTGCATAAAGCAAAACTACTCTGCCCGATAGATCAGCCGATAAAACGGAAGGGTCCATCCTTTATTGACAAGAAAGACAAATAATACGGTAAAGACGGTAGAGAATAAGATGAGGGAAAAACAAATGGCCTGAATAAACGGACCATCCGCGACACCGCTTTGCATGGGCAATGTAGCAATGACCGCGGCACCCAACCCTTTTGGAATCATACTGGCAATTATAGCCTTATCAAACAAAGGGGTGGAAGCATTGACCACCAAAGGGGTATAGATCAGTCGCGCCAGGCTCAAGGCAAGGGTAAAGAGTGCCCCCCACATCAACCATTCCACATTATCGATCTGGATGCTCATGCCGATAAACAGAAAGAAAAAGGTGCGAAGCAGAAACACCAGTTCACTAAAAAAATTCCGCTCCTCTTCCGGAAGGACGATTGCATGATCCGGTATGATCCGATCAAGAATTTTTGGTTCGAAGTACTTTATATTGCCAATGGCGATACCAAAGGACAGCGCGGTCAATGGTCCGCTGAAATTGAGAAACTCAGTCAATCCATAAAGAATAAGCAGGAAGGCCGGTGTGGAAAATTTGGTACTCTTCAGATCCGGAAACCGGTTGATGATGATCGACCAGAGAAAGGCGCCTCCTATCCCGATCAAAAGGCCTATGATCAGGGAGGCAATAAACTGAGAAAGGACCATAGATACCTCAAGATGGCCTGTCATCATAATACCTAAAATGCCAAGTGGAATCGCGAGTGTAAACACATCTGTCTCCACTGACTCCATGATGAGTGTAGTCGAGGTCCTTGTCGTAACCTTTAATCCCCGCACCAATCCTACCACCACTGCTGATGAGGTCCCGCCCAGCGCGGCACCGATGAAAATGCAGGAGAGAATCGAAATATTAAAAATGTAATAGGTCAGCAAGGTCAGTACTGTGGCCGTAACAAAAAACCCCACCACCGTAATCCCGGCAGAATCCCGAAAAGATTTCTTCACTTCCGAAATCTTGAGATCTGTACCGCTTTCGAAGAGGATGAAGACAAGCACGAGATGACTAAAAAGTGAACCAAACTTGCCAAAGGAGCCGGGGTCTACCAAGTGCATCACCGGACCTAATAAGATCCCGATAAGCATAAGTCCCAGCACATCGGGTATGCCTCGTTTCTCAAATATCGCTGCCAGATAATGCCCCCAGAATATGAAAACCCCAATAAAAATGATGATGATCGCTGTTGGCATACATTCCGGTTATGGATACAATAATACTAAAGTAAGCTGAAGCGGCTGCAGAAGAAGCTTCAATTTCAATTGCGGGGCTCTACCCGCTTGTCCCATTGGGCATCGACCACATCTTCATCGAGTTTGATGTGCTGATAAAAATCATTAGCTGTTCCTTTGTCCGAAGCTTTAGTGACGACGTAATACTGGGCGGTGGGATTAAGTCTTCGTTTCAAACGAATCCCATAGTCTTCATATTTCTTCATCCACTGCTGAACATTGACCCCTTCTTTGAGTAATACGATGAGATCCGTAGGTTGGGGTAAGTCCGGCGAAAGGGGTCTTTTTTCAGTAGGTTTCCATCTCGCCTCCGTCACAAGATGTGATAGTTGCTGAAAGACACGCGAATGCGCATCGTTCATTTGGCCACGGGACACAAACGATCGCAATCCTTCTTTATGTTTGTAATACAAACTCAACGCTGGCAGATCTGCGATTACAGGTTCTCCACTCAGGTCCGCATCCCACCACGCTTTGTCTTCAATGTCCGCCAGCAGATAATGCAAGGACTCCTGGTCAAGTGCAGCTTCATACCAACCGGGTTCCAGTAAGTTGGCTTTGACATCAATCAATCCAGTATGATCATTGAGCAAATAAAAATCAAATACCGGGCACTGCCCAAAACATGGGCCTCTGTTATGTTTCAGTACCCACGGGACTTCCGGAACCGCTGTTTTGGAAGTATGCGCCACTGCACCTGTTTTGGTGGAGGTGCATGCCAGAAATCCAAGCAACATCAACGCCATCCATATCCAGCATTTCCCTGTCATTGATTTCAACTTCTGCTGAACAAACGAACCTGAAACGAGATTGTTTTCCATATCAGTACACGATCAATTTTCTTACATACTTTTTACTCCCATCCCGCAGTACGGCGACATAAATCCCCGATGCCACCTGATCCAACTCAAAGGTATAGCTCAATTGGTTGCTCCATGTTCCCTCATGGATCATACGGCCATCAACAGAAAATACGTTTACCAGAACGTCATCCGGCCAAACTTGATCACTAAAAGCAATGTAGGTGTCCGACGGCACGTCATGTGACCAATAAATCTGCTGTGTCCAGACATCAAATGATTCAGCCACGGGCGAACATTCGCCATGGATGATCACCTCCGGATAAAATAATGCACGGGCGGCCCTCATCACTTCCGCCTGTCCATGCGTAAATGCGGCCAGACACCGGTCATCCGTAAAATCCATGAAGTTCTGATACATATTACTTGTACCACAACTCATCTGCGTCCCCGATGGACAATCATAATAAGGACCCTCTGCATTTGGGGTGTCATCAATGTCATCGGTATCCTCACAACTGTAATCGAGATCATCTCCCCAAATATGTTTCAATCCAAGAAAATGGCCCATCTCATGCGAGAGTGTATGTCCCTGGCTATAAAATCCGGATTGACCTGCATCTCCTATCACTCCAAAATATTTTGGATCGACCACGATACCAATTTCTTCAGGATAAGCAGCCATGCCCGGGAATGAAGCAGAACCCAACAAGCTGCCATACTCGCCTATCCAGATATTAATGTATCGGGCAGGATCCCAACCTGTCTTTCCTCCAAGCTGATCCCAATGGATAGCCTTTCTTCCACCCTGCCTTGTTTCCAGGGCAATATCCTGAATCTCCGTCTGGGTAAAGGTAATCCCATCAGTAGGCTGACCTTCCGGATCCATCGTAGCCAGGCAAAAACGAATCATGACATCAGATGACAATGCCAGAAATTCATCAGAAAGTCTGTTAGTGTTTTCACCTGCACCGGCAAAATCAGCATTTAAAACATCAATCTGCTGCAAAGCCTGTGCGAGAGACACGGGCTGCACAGGATCCCTGGCCACCACATGGATGACAACAGGCATCATTATCACAGAACGATTGATGACCGGATGACTGGCTTGATAATGGTTTATCAACTGCCTGAACGCCGCATATCTTTCATGTCCGTCGGGATGATCGCCAGGTTGCGACAGACAGCGTGCTTGCTGCCCTTCAAGTAAAAAAGGCAACAGGGACAACAACCATATACACAACGATCGCACCATAAGAAGATCGTTCAAAAATACGATAAAAGAAAGGCAAGCCTAGAATCCGCCAGAAGTGTCATAATTGCCTCGCTTATAAGGCAATTTGATAAAGTCAAAAGTACCGGGCTTGACATTGATATTGAAGGCATAGGTGCCCCGTGTTGGCTGAAAGTTGAACGACAACTGCCAGCAATGCAGGTCCCTGGAGATACCGATGTCCGGGTAGGTGATCTGGTTGGACAGAAAGTCATAGCCTATATTGCCAAAATAAATGGACCAATTGGGTGTCAGCCGCATACTACCAACCATGTTGATATTGTTGGTGGTCACTCGCGTCTCATCCGGGCCATTCATCCCCATGCGCACGATACCCAACTCGTGATTGATCGAAAATCCTGAGAGCAATTCTTCAAGTTTATCGCGTTTATCCGGCATCCTTTTAGATGTTTCCTCCGGACTTGCTGACGCACTCTCGGGACTAAATAATTTCTTTACATCATTAAAGGTAATTCGGGTAGAAAAGCGCAAGCGAAGGTTGTCAAACCGCAAGAGTTTATTGTTACTCTTGACGTATAACTCCGGATTAAGCGTATTATCCGGATTGAGTCCGTAAAACGAATAAGATGCACCTATGGTAAAGGTGGTGATTCCCTTGAAAAATCTGGTATTTCCACTGATGTTAAGCGGACTAAAGTTGAAAGCTTCGGCGGCAAAATTATAACTCCCTCCGAGCCCGATATTGTCAAAGAGTTTGAGTTTGTTTTCGGTAGAGTCCTTTGCCCTGAAATACTTGGCTTCGAAAATGTTGTTGATCCCGTAATTTAGATTCGCTTGCCTGCCGGTATTAGGTCGCACACTGTAGAGCAGATTGTCAAAACGGCTATATGACTTTGTGGAGTCGGGATACTGGACACTGAAATTTTGCTGCTGATAATATGAATTCGGAGACGCCGGAGTGAATGACACACCAATACTTGGTTTCATCACATGCCTGAAGCCCCGAAGCCAGCCTTTCTGAAATTGGACCGTTCCAAATATTTGCGTATTGACATTGACACTGGCTGAAAGCGCACGGAAGGATTCAAAGCCCGGCGTGAGGGACGTGTTGACTGTCCCATAACTGATGGTGTCCGGTTGAATGATATACCCGCTGCTGTCCGGAAACCAAATCGTATCATTCATGACATAAGTAGGATCATTAGGATCAAACTCAAACATCCGGTTTTGTGTTTTGAAAAACCAGGTTTCATTATAATCCACAGTGGGGTTGATGCTAAAGTATTTGAACGCGTTGAGGTTCATAGCCGCATTCATCTTATGCTGTGCTCCGTATTGAAGATTTTTCCACGTGTTGGCGTCAAATAAAGTAGTGTCTGTTGCTGTCAACTGGGAGCGGGCAGACCCGGCATACTGGAAAGCAATTTTTTCATACCAGGCTTCAGGGCCCGGCTTTTTATCCTTAAACGGATAAATCCTGTTTAACCTGAAATTGAACTCAGGCGCATTGATGGTCACCAGGTGGGATTGGGTATTCTGGCTATGATTAAATGCGGCTGTGATGGAATAGGGTTTGCCGGGAAAGGTTCGGCTGTAATTGAAGTTTGAAGAATAGGTATTGGTCAACGCACTTTGCGCGTCATTGTAATTGAGAGATTCGAAATTATTGCTTTGGATATTGATGCTACCGCCAATGGTCTGGTATGGGTTTGATTTTGGGTCCTGATTGTGCGTGACCCGGATAGAAAATGATTTCTCCACACTCTGCCTGTAATCATTGGGGATCTCTGACTTGCGCACAGAATAACGCAAGGCCATGTTGCCTTTGAATTTATAGCGCTGCGTATAATTGGTGACAAGTCCAATGCCCCATGTGCCGTTGAAATAGATATCACCGAGGATTTGCATATCGGCCCAATCACTGATCGGGAAATAATAGCCGATATCGCGGATACCAAAACCCCATTGGGGTGATCGCTCATAGTCCCTGGGCAACACAAGTCCAGCGCTGCGTGTATCTGATACAGGATAAAACCCAAATGGAAGCCAGATCGGTGTAGGTACGCCAAAGATCTCCATGTTGGATGATCCGATCACAGCAAGTTTATCAGGAATCGTCTTCACCTTGGAAGCCCGGATACCAAAGTGAGGGTTGGGGTGATCGCACGTTGTGATCAGGGCTCTCGAACCATAGAGAATATCATTCTGTTGCGTCGAATCCGCCCCGGCCGCAATAAATTTAGTTTTCTCCCCATGGATCGTCAAATCTCCTTCTTTCGTTTCCGCCTCATAGATGATCCCTTTCCGCTTGATAAAATTATATCTCATCTTATCGGCGGTAAAGGATTCCTCCCCCATCTGAAATTGTGGCAGCCCCGCCATTTTTCCAAGACTATCCGGCAAGCCTTGCGCCGTGGCAATACTGCTGTCGAGATCCACCACGATATAATCCGCGATCAGGGAAAGGTCCTTGTACCTGACATACGCATCCCCATAGAGATGGACCTGCCGGGTGATATTGTCAAGATAATTGGAGTCCACTGAGCCGTATTCCACTTTTGCATCCAGTCCATCGGGGGAAATGACAATCACGGGTGGAGGTTCGGTTTCATCTTCGAACTCGTCCAGAGGAAAGGTATCCAGCCGGGTGGAATCAGGTAGATATTTGGCTCTGAGGGGATTAAATGAAGGATCCTGAGCATAGGCATTATGCACTAACAGGCTGAGGGCCAACAGGATAAATATATAGAATTTAAACTTCAAAATATCGATTCTCCCGGGGAGCAAAAATAAGGTGGGGTTCCGGTCCGTTTATCCCTTTACCATCTTTAGGGAGTTGGCCAGTAAAAATGATGGAATAATTATACAAAAGGCATTTGAACATTTACTTACATATTATTACTTTTGCTAATGTTATCCATCTGGTCAAAGGTATGAAAGTTTGCTACGGTTGTAAAACGATGATGAAAAGCATCCCGCACCTCCCGGTTTTGGTTTTAACGATTCTTTTAGGATTTTCCTTGTCCCTCCAGGCACAGGCGCCTTATAAAATCAAGAAAGTAGTGATCGATCCGGGGCATGGCGGAAAGGACCCGGGTTGCAACGGCCTTCATTCCCGTGAAAAAGAAGTTGCCCTTTCTATCGCATTGGATCTTGGAAAAAAGATAAAAGCAACTTTCCCGGATATCCAGGTCATCTTCACCCGGGAAACTGACATTTTCGTTGCGCTCAATGAACGTGCAGCCATTGCCAACCGAAATAAGGCGGATCTTTTTATTTCCATTCACTGCAACTACATCAGTGTCCGCAACAGGGCAACCGGTTCGGAGACCTATGTGCTCGGTCTCCATCGGGCTGAAGACAACCTGGACGTAGCTAAACGGGAGAACGCGGCGATCTTGATGGAGGAGGATTATGAAAAAACATATGAAGGCTTTGATCCTTATTCTGCAGAGGGCCATATCATCCTGTCTATGTTTCAAAACGCGCATCTTGAACAAAGTATCCTCTTTGCGACCTACGTAGAGAATTCATTTAAAAAGCTCGCCAGACTGCCTAGTCGTGGGGTAAAGCAAGCCGGATTCCTTGTGTTGAGGGAGACGACAATGCCAAGTGTATTAATTGAAACGGGGTTCCTCAGTCATGATACGGATGAGAACTACCTCATGAAAAAGGAAAACCAGCAGGAAATGGCTTCGGCTATTCTGAGGGCCTTTACCAATTATAAAAATGAGGTGGAGCACGATGGTGATCCACATGCCACAGCGACACCGGAGAAAAACAACACGCCTTCGGGATCAAAGAACACTCAGGCTAATCCGGCATCAGAAAGTACGAAGGAGAAACTGGAGATAGCCTATCGCATACAGCTTGCGGCTACCTCTAAAGCGACACCAGATGAGAGGTACAGCGCCATTGAGGACCTGGAAGTGGTCAAAGAGGGCGACGTCTACAAATACCTTGTTGGCTATTTCAGTACTGCCGAAGCGGCAAGGCCCAGACTCAGTGCCTTGAAAGCCAGCGGGTTTGACGGTGCCTTTATCGTGGCCTACA
Organism: uncultured Saprospiraceae bacterium; assembly: GCA_964646645.1. Lineage (GTDB taxonomy): Bacteria > Bacteroidota > Bacteroidia > Chitinophagales > Saprospiraceae > Opimibacter. The sequence continues at coordinate 16,092 of CAZYHJ010000014.1, forward strand.
AGGATGGCCAGCGGGTGAAGGCCTGAAATTCAATACGTAAAAAAGTCCATGCTTCGGATCAGGTCGTTAACTTTGCGGCCTGATCAATTATTTAGCTGCCTTTCGGCCTGGCTGAGGTAATCAGGCATTCTTCTAAAGTCGTGTAAAAAGCCAAACGTGAAAATTTCAAACGAATATAAGATCGGCTTTATGGCCATCCTCGTCATCGCGCTGTCTGTATGGGGGTACAAGTTTCTGAGAGGCAGGAATATCCTCAAGCCGATGAATGTCTACTATGTTCGTTATGAAAACATCGATGGGCTGGCAGCATCCTCAGCGGTAACCGTACGCGGCATGAATATCGGCACGGTGTCGGCGGTGGAATTGGATGAGGACATGCAGACAATTATTGCCACGCTCACGATCAAAAGAGGAATCAAGATACCTGCAGATGCTGAAGCGGTTATTGTCAGCACAGGCCTCATGGGTGGAAAAGCCATTGATCTGCAAATCAAGAAGGCGTGCTCAGGACCTGATTGTGCCGAACCAGGAAGTTTCATCAATGGAAGCGTAAAAGGATTGTTTGACACCTTCCTCGATCCGGGTGAAGGAGGAACCCTCTCCAAGGTGAAAGAAACCATGGGTGAAATTCTCAATACGGTTGGTGATTCGCTCACCTCTCCGACGGCCCGCAACGAAATTGCCAAAACCTATACACAACTTTCACATCTGATTTCAAACCTTGCGTCCATTACGGCTACCCTGGACAAATCCATGGGGACGTATGACAAGCATTTGAAAGGCACCTTATCCAATGTGGAAACGATCACTGGTGCTTTAGCCAAAAACCAACAAAAGATTGCAGATGCTATCGCGCATATGGAGAGCATCACCAAACAATTTGATGAAGCCAATGTGGGCACGAATACTGGTGCACTGATCACGGATGCGCAGGCTACGATGAAGAATCTTGATGCTTCTCTCACTGAAGCCAATAAATCCTTTGAAGACCTTTCCCTCATTATGAAGGACCTGCAGGCAGGAAAAGGAAGTATGGGGTTACTGTTGAAGGATGAAAAACTCTACAACAACCTGGCAAGTACCTCTAAAAATCTTGATCTGCTCATGCAGGACTTCCGTTTAAACCCAAAACGATATGTCAATGTATCCGTGTTTGGTAAAAAGCAGAAGGAGTATGCGGTACCGGAAGATGATCCTGCTTATAAACAATAACCTGTATTCTGCTGTATACAGAGGAACGTCCGGCCTCCAGATTAATATTCTATCTGTTCACCGGTCTTATTCCTCCTAATCACATTTGTTATACTCCAGGATATGATCTATTAAATCATCCCAGTCCGGCTTAGGGTATTTCATAAAAAGTGATGGACAATCGGACCAAAGCTCTTTAAAAAGGTCTTTATAATCCTTCTTATATAGCCGCAATGCGACAGGCTGATCATCGATATGAACATAATAGGATTTATCCTCACCTCCTGTCACTTGAATCCCTCCCATTGAAAGCCCGCCTGATTCCTGTGATTTGGGATCAGCAAACACTTTCACCCGATCGCAAAAGGAAGGATTGATAAGTTGCATCATGAGTTCGGACTGCGCGTTTTTAATATCAGTCTTTATATTCTCAAAGTAGACATATCCCTTATTTATTAATTCCTGATTTACGATTTCCGGATCCCACTTATGGGCATCCGTCACCACTTCACTTGCCCGGATTAAATTACCATAAGCTGAAGGTGCCAGATACATACTACGGATGTCTGAAGCAGCATACTCGGTGCTCCGCCCCAAACTGTCTTCTATAGTAATATGCTCAATTAACCCCTTCTTACGATCTGTGTCCTTCATGGTGCCGATGATTACACTTCCATTCTTAAAGGTGATGAAATCCAAATCCTGGTGTGAAAAATCATAACAAGTCTCAAGAAAATGCTGGCCGGAACTCAAATAAGAATTACATAAAAAATAAAGCAGCCAAACAGAAAACTTCCTCATATCTGTAAGATTAAAAGGTCTATAAGACAATCATCATAACCATTCAATACATTAAATCAACAAAATTTACGTTGAAATAATTCAATACAAACTTCTTAAACGATGTCATTACGTAGGCAAATCGGAGACTTTCCTTCCACCTATAACCTCAACAGCAGATTCACAAAACAGCTTACTGGAATTCGCGACCCTTCACATCGGACAATTTCTGATGGGATGTAAAAAACATTTTCTCCATCCCGAGAAGTTAATAGTAAAGAATGAAAAAAGGAAGCAGATCAACTATTTTTCATTCTTCATTTTTAATTTTTCATTGAGCAGATCTTTCCGCCTTCTTGAAACCGGCACGCTATCCCCGTTTTGAAGCCACAATACCCCTTCCCTGTCCATGCGCTGGACATATTTCAAATTGACCAGGTGTGACTTATGCACGCGTACAAATCCATAATCGGACAGCATGGCTTCATAGTCTTTCAGGGTATGAGACACCATTAATGATTTTGTTCCGGCAAAGTGAAACGTGGTATAATTGCTTTCTCCTTCGCAACGAATGATTTCTGACGGCATATAAAAGAAAACACCTTCCATCGTGGATATCGCAAGTTTATATTCCTCCGATTCGGTCTTTTGCACATTATCGATGAGATTGTGTACCAGCGCCTGCCTTGTTTGCTGAGGAAGATTACGACGGATGATATGTCGGTTAAGTGCATTCTGCAATTCAACAATATCCAGCGGCTTGAGTAAATAATCAAGTGCACTGAAACGAATGGCTTTGATCGCATACTTGTCGTATGCGGTAGTGAAGATGACATCAAAGTCCCAGGTTCCTGCCTGATTGAGAAAATCAAACCCGTTCAACCCGGGCATTTCGATATCCAGCATGACCAGGGTAGGTTGATATTCCTGTAGCACACGTAAGGCTTTTTCCGGATCCTGCATGGCACGCACCTCATGTTCCAGTGGCATGTGTTTCCCGATCAATATGGACAGAATATTGCAGGCTGCTTCTTCGTCATCGATGATGAGAATTCTTATCAATGTATTTAGGGATTAACTGGTTTGTCTTTAGCTACTATGGGTATATTTAACTGAACTTTTGTACCGGTCGCCATACCCTGTGCATCGTAGAGATCTGAATAAATAATGGTGGTGTGCGGATAATGGTTCGCCAATAACTCTAATCGGTTGCCTGATAATTGCTTTCCCTTTGATCTATGACTGTTTCCCCCCAGTCTTTTCTGCCGCAACTCCTCTGCCTTCATCCTGCCGATTCCATTATCTTCTATGCAAACGTTAAGATAACCCGGAATTCTTTCCTGGATATCCAGTTTCAAAATTCTTTCACCCTCTTTATTGCGCAGGCCATGCCAAATCGCATTTTCCAGATGGGGCTGAATCAGCATTGGCGGAATCCATATTTCTTCTGCATCCAATGCCTCATCGATAGACAATAAAAACTGCATATCGTTTTTAAACCTAAGTTTTTCAAGAGAAACAAACAGAGATAATACTTCCAACTCCTCGTGAAGTGAAACGCTGGTCACATCAGAATGCTCCAGCACAAACCGAAGCAACCTTGAAAACTGGGATAAATAAGCATACGCCTCGTCCACTTTGCCTGTGACAATACACTCCTGGATCGCATTCAAACTATTAAAAACAAAATGAGGATTCATCTGCGCCCGCAACGCTTTTGATTCAAGATCTGCAATCTCCCGTGCGATGGACAAGTCTTTCTTATACTTTTCAATCCGGCCACGGTTATAAATCCATATACTAGAAAGGACCACGAGGCTGAAAAACGATATCACCCACCATCTTCTCCACCAGGGAAAATTAATTTTAATACGGAAAGGGCCAGAGGCTGCATACCATGCGTTGCCATCTGATACTTCCACTTCCAGTTGATAAGCCCCCGGAACGAGATTGAATTCTACCTTGGGCAGATAAGAAGGCTCAGACCAGGATCCTTCATCTTTTTTAGAGAGTTTATACCTATAGAGCATCTTGTCCGCAAGCAAAAGGTTGTTAATACCGAATGAAAACCGAAGGAGTTGTTCATTTGACTTCAATAGAATGGGATGATCCGCCGAACATAGAAATTCATGCCCGGAAGCATTTAAGTGAAATACGAATAGGCGAATTGAATCTGTTTTCGCTTCCGGTTCGATGGTATTTACAATCACTAATCCTTTGTGCGCACCGAAGACAAGCCTGCTGGAAGACAACACAGCGGAGGCCATGATCTGGTAATTTACCCGGGCAAAACCGGCATTTCCGATAATTCTGATCACTTTTTCTGCTAAGGGATCGTACTGAAGCAGGTTATAGGTATTCGTCATCCAAATCGTACCATCCAGTGCACGTTCTATGGCATCAATTCGCGTACTGGGCAGTCCCTTACCCTTGGAAAGATTGTCAATAGTGCCATCCGGATGAAGGATGGAAAGACCCGCATATGAGCCGATGTAAATACGTCCAAGATTATCTTTCTCAAGCGCATAAACACGATCAGACAACAACCCTTCGGCGCTGGAATACTTTTTCAACACTCCGGTACTATAGACATACTGCCAGGCCGCTCCGCCAGGAGATGTGGATACCCAAAGTGCATCCTGCTCCGGCATGATATCTACAATTCTTGATGTTCTTAACGGCTGTAGGTTAGGAGCATCAGGAAATGTGTCTATGGTATAATACTTCTGATGGATTCTGAACAATCCATTTTCCGCACCGACATACATAAAGTCATCAGCATCAGATTTCATCAACCTGATGCGTTCAACAGCATTCCCATAACCCGGATATGTCGTTGCAGAAAGAAACTTCATGAGTTTTATGTCTGGATTAAACACAGCAATTCCCTTTTGCCGGATGGCCACCCATATGTGTCCATGTCGGTCAGCAGTGGCATATAAAAATGATGGCGGGCCCTCTCCTTCCGCAAACAAACTGTGGACGTCAAGCATAGTTATCTTTTGCAGGTCCGGGCTTATAACCACCACTCCATTCTCCATGACCACCCAGAGCTGACGCAAAGTATCTTCCGCTATGCTGATCACCCGATCATCTAAAATTTCACCTGATGCAGTTTTAAAATAATTGAGGTACTCTACTCCCGCAGCACGCACATTTCCAAAATTGACACCACTAAGACTTGAAAAGGCAATATTGCCGAAGGAGTCAGCAATGATGTAACGAAGCGAGTTTTCCGCTATGGAGAAAGGATTGGCAGCATCGTGCTTATACTGATGATAGGATGATGTTGAAAAATCATATTGAACTAATCCCGCCCCATCTGTAGCGAGATATAGTCGGCCATTGCTGGCCATAGTGAGATGTTCAATTTTCGAACTGACATCACCTGGTAAAAAGAAAGATGGACCTGCAATTGGCACAAGTACTTCAGGGGATTGAAGAGCCGCCTTAAACAATGTAAATGGACCTGTAGCTGAAATCACAATATGCGAATCATCCAGTCTTCCGGCATGGCTTACCCCTGGCAGTGGAAAAAAGGCCATTTCCATTTGTGTTTTCAAATTAATCAGTGAAATACCGCGGCGGGGCATGATAATCAGGTAACTGTCCTCATTAAATCTCCTGATATCCCGTATCCTTTCTCCTGCAAGAATGCTGTCCATCCAGGGCTGAATGATCCAGGGGCCTCCCGGCGATTGCTGCTGAAAGCATTGACCTCTGCTAAAAGCTGTAATGTACCCTCTGCTGTCCTCAACACAAAAATTGACCTCTCGATTGGGTTCCTCCGGGTAAACTACCTGTCGCTCCAGCAATCTGTTTGGATTCGCCTTCGTCAGTCCTTTCGGGGTGCATATCCAGAGATTGTTTTGGCTGTCACAGAATAAATATCCGGTTGGATCTGAGGGTAGTTCTGGATGGGTCTGTGTATAATAATACGTTACTTCATTGCCATTGTATCTCACCAGTCCGTCTGACGTCGATACCCACAGGTGTCCAAAGCCATCATAAGTGCAATGCCAACTGGTCAGGGTACGCATACCCTGTTCGGTACCCAGGGACCTGAACGAAATAGATTGACCGGAAAGGGCATGCGCAAGCCAAAAGCAAACTGCAACAGCAATGGGTGGGCGGAGAAGAAGTTGGCGCATGTATCGTCAACAAAACTAAAAAAGATAGACGCTAATAAATCACCATTCTCATACCGGATGTGACCGTTCCATAAGTAAAACCCCGGTCTCACCCATCGGAGTGCCACATTCTCGGTCTTTCGGACCATCAACAGAATTGATCCTGCCGTTCGGTAATTGACTCCATGGCCTGTCATCATTTAAGAATAGGTTTGGGTTATAAACTATCATGAATGACCCAAAAGTCCCAAAACGTAAAAGATCAAATCAGGCTGATCCAGGAAGCGATGGAGCGGGCAGGTATATGGTCAGACATGACTCCGCTTTGGGTAAAGTCCTATAATGCCGAATGTATACCGGATATCTGGCAATGGATGCAGTATATCTATTTACCGATGCGGTTGTCAGGAAATACAGATAGTGTGGGATATCTGGCTCCCAAAATAAAAAAATACATCCATGAGGATCCAGCACTTACACAAATACTCCAGCTAAGCATAGAACTAGATGCAATCACACCTACTATAAAAAAATTCAAACCATAATCACGATGAAAATCTTCTTGCTGATCATTTCAATTCTACTTCCGATAGCGTACTCCATCGGACAGAATAACACAGGTATTGGTACTACCGCCCCCCATGCTTCATCTCTGCTGGATCTGACCAGTACGGATAAAGGATTCCTGATCCCTCGCATGACCGGCGCTCAGCGCACAGCGATAAGTGCTCCAGCCAACGGCCTCCTGGTCTACCAGACTGATTCTCATGGAGTGCCTGTCACGACTCCAGGCTTTTATGTGTTTGAAAACCCGGGGAGTGGCGGTTCATGGAAACGAATAGCCCGTAAAGACGAAATACCGGCCATTCCTCCAGCGACCTGGTCCAGCACAGGCAATGATCAATACAACAGCAATTCCGGAGGTGTAGGCGTCGGCACGAATGGAGCACCACATGCCAGTGCAGCATTAGATGTGACCGGAACAACAAAAGGTTTTCTTTTCCCCCGAATGACTTATGCGCAGCGAAACGCCATCGGTACACCTGCAACAGGTCTGATGGTCTATCAAACTGATGCCATAGGGCTATCCACGTCGGGCGTGTATTTCTATGATGGGTCGATCTGGAAGAGAATAGCCAGAGCGGATGAACTGGGTGGTGGAGGCGGTGGTTCAACCGGATGGACCATCAGTTCGGATGACCAATACAGCAATCTTCCGGGCAATGTCGGTATCGGAACATCAATGCCAACATCAAAATTTCATCTCGTTGGAAATATGCTCACCGAAAGTGGATCGATCACGATCAACAATCCAACGGCGATCCTGCAATTGCAAAGTGCTGGGGTCAATAAAGGGTTTATGCAACTTTCCGGAAACAATGTGCGTATCGGGACAAATTCAGGAAACACAGGAGGCGAATTTATAGTCCGGATGAATGGTAATACCAATATGGTCATTGACAGTACCGGAGATGTTGGTATTGGGATCGCTGACCCGGAAAGGAAGCTGCATGTAGAAGGAGGTTCAATCATGGTGGCCCATCCCGGTACTTTTGCCGGTTTCCCCTATGCCCCCATGGTCAATTTCAAAATGACAGCTGAAGATGAGAAAAAAGGAGGATTACGATTTATCAGGGATGGCAATTACCTCGCTGAAATGATCTATACCGTGGATGCTGACGGGCCAAATTATATCAGTCTATCTGCGGATGGCACCGGACAAAAAGATATTTTCCTGAATAGTGATTCCCGGGTTGGGATCAATATGAATGGATCCCTCTTTGAACCGAAAGCTCAACTACATGTGCGGGCCACCAGTGGAAATGATGCTATAGCGCTTCACTCCGCATTGACCTCAGATAATGCTACAATTCAGTTTTATGATGCTACAAACACAGGAGGCAATCCTGATACTAAAAAAACATTTATTGAGTTGCAAGATGCCAACAATCTGCGAATGGGTACCAATAGTGGAAACACTTCGGGGGATCTAATCATTCGAATGAATGGAACTGACAGGGTCATGGTGGATCAGGCAGGAAAGGTTGGGATAGGGACATTTCCACCTATTGCCAAACTTCATGTTGATGGCGGGGATGATGCTGATCCAAATCCATTCAATGGGAACGGATATCTCATGCTTGGTGACCCCACCGCTACGAATGTCATTTTTGATAATAATGAAATTTTGGCTCGCAATGGCGCCAATTCGGCTACCCTAACCATGCAGCATGATGGTGGTGCACTAAAAGTTGGCTCGACGCATAAGCTCTATGTCGGCGACAATGGCAATGTTGGAATTAATACAGGTAATCCGCTGGCGAAACTCGATGTCATTGGCCGAATTCGGGTAGACAAGGACGATGAAGCCATAGGCATTACCGGACTCAACCCTTATATAGGATTGTGGTATAATGACAACTACAGGTCAAGGATCCAGCAACTCTCCGATCAGTTGTATATACACTCAACTGACAAAGTCCATTTGGACGGTGATCAGGTCGCGATCGGCAATATGCTCACCACTGCTGATGAATACAAACTCACCGTAACGGGTAAAATAATCTGCGAAGAACTCAAGGTAGAACTGGCTGGAAACTGGCCGGATTACGTATTTGCTGATGAATACGAACTTACCCCATTACATGAATTAAAATCATTTATAGATACGCACAATCACTTACCGAATATTCCTAATGCCACGAATGTGGAAAAGGATGGATTTGAGGTGGGTGAAATGAACCGGAAACTGCTGGAAAAAGTGGAAGAGCTCACGTTGTACGTGATCCAGCTGCAGGAACAAATCGATGCACTAAAGGCCGAAGCCATTTCAGGAAGCGGCGCCAAACAAAGGAATAACTAATGAAACCAATATTCCTATTCCTAGGTTTGCTAGGCTCCTTTGCCATGTATGCCCAGGTATTCACGGGTACTCCTGTACAGGTCAGGGACCAGCAGCTAAATGAATACTTTACCACATGTGAAGTGTTTGCATTGGATGGAAGATCCTTCCATCAACGGATCACAAGAGACAACAGCCCTGATCGGATTGAACTTCATCTGGGGGATAAACGATTCTCCTGGTATGTTGAAGAAAACAATATGCTTAGGCCGGAAACCAGGGGTACCACGATGTCCAATGGGGAATATGTCCCACTGCCATTTGACAGGTCGTGTATTACTTATAAAGCGATCAGCACCCCTACTGGTGAGGAATCCCGGTTGACGATTACGCCCACCATGATCGTGGGTATGCTCATGGAGAAAGAAGAAGTCTATGTATTACAACCGGTCAATCATTTTCTACGGAATGCTGACCCGGATTGGCTGGTATTGTTCAAACCAGAAGACCTTATATCCAGTGCACAAGGCACCTGCAAAACACCTCATGTCACCTTTGACATCGCCAACCCGTATAAAAATGCAACTGAATCATCGCCCCCCGCCAAAGGTTCGCAAAGGACGTTCTCCTGCATTGAAATGGAAGTAGCCTTTTGTACCGATAGCCGAATGTATGTGGATTTTAATCTTGATACTGATTCCATGCTTGTGTATAATCTGACAGTGATGAACATTATGGAGCCCAAATATGATGATTTTGATATCGATTTCTGGGTGAATGAGTTTTTCATGGTGACTTCCGAAAGTGTTGATGACAACCCATGGGGTATATCACTTGAAGTCGATGAGTTATCCTCTGCTTTTCAGGATTGGGCCAATGCATATTTTGGTATTGCGGATATCGGGCATTTGTGGACGGGCGGTGATCTTCATTATGACAATGAGGATTATGGGGTTGCGGGATTCGCCCCCGGCATTATCTGCGACGAAACCTATGCCTTATTAGAATGCATGGACCCATCGAACTTCACATTTAATTCCCGTCTCATGGCGCATGAATATGGCCATCTGTTTGATGCCGAACATGCAGAAGGCACCGGAGTCATTATGGAGCCCAATATCAATGATATCACCTGCGATTGCTGGTCTGTCAATAATTTGGAGGATATGGAGGATTGTATTGAAAGTGCGTCCTGCCTGGTATCCTGTGTGCAATGCCCGTTATGGTACACGATCATGGATTATATCGGCTGGGGGGACTGGCGATATTCATCATTACTTTATATCAACAGCACGGCAAAAATAGACGAGGAAGCTGATGTTATTTTCCAATCGGAAGGACATGTCAACCTCCTCCCGGGCTTTAGTGCGACAAGCCTGCTTGAGCCGGCAGATGGGGCCACGTTTGTTGCAAAAATTGCTCCCTGTGAAGAATAGTATCCTTTAATACGCCTATGGTCAAAGTCTATTGTTAGGTCCAATCTTTTAATACTTTACTCTTTACTCTTCATACTCTGCTTCTTCACCCAGGGTCTTTCCGCCCAGCGTGAATGTGGTACCCCTGATCCTCTCCAACGACGTTATTACACACCGGAACAACTTCAACGATCCATGATGACTGACCCATATAAACTCCGGGTCATGGTCCATGTTTTTGCTGATGACAATGGCAATGACAGGGCTGCCACAGATTCCATGATCAGGGTCCAGCTTGGAAACATGCAGGAATTCTACAGCCCGCATAATATCTGTTTCGAACTTGTGGGCATTCAGCAAATCAACAATTCAGATTTGAATTTTCATGACGTTTCCGAGGAAGAAGATGACTTGCAACCTTTTCTAGTACCAAATGCATTAGATTGGTTTATCCATGAGACGCTCCTTGATAGCCTGGACCCATTAAATGGTAATGCGTATAATATTCCCAACACCTACTTCTCCGTTGTCGGATCTGCCGTGATGTCAACGACCAACCGATCTACTACAGCCCACGAAATGGGACACTGCCTTGGGTTGCTGCATACATTTTCCGGCGGGGACGAACATGTGGCACGCACGGGTGGCTGTTCGAATTGCTACACAGCCGGGGATGGCCTGTGCGATACCGAGGCCGACCCACATAGCGAAAACTACGATACAGGAAATGTCATTGATTCCCTTTGCCAGTATTTTGGTACGGTGACCGATGCATGCGATGACCTCTATCAGATGGATCCGCATAATGTCATGGCGTATGGTCGAAGAAGCTGCAGAGATATTCTCACCAACGGGCAAGGTGCTGTTATGCGCAACACCATTGAACTTGAATCCAGCATTTTCAGCTGTTTAACTCCACAGGATGTAACGTTCAGTCCGGCAACAAACACTTCGCTGACAGAAGGTTGGCATGTCTTCTCCGCATTTCAAACCATTATCATACAAGGAGTACTGTATGCACTTTCACTGGACGCAAGCGGGTATTTTGGCGCACCCTCCACGACAGTTTTACCAAATGTGCACTTCGCCCCTGCTACCGGTTCAGTGGTCATCAGTCCACAGAACTCGTTTTGCGATTGAGAAACTTTATTTACCCCTCAAAGCGGCAACATCGCCTATGCTCATGCCTTTGGTGATAAAAATGACAATGGTGATCCCTTTACCATATATACAAAATCAGTACTGGCATCCATCTCTAAAACCATAACGGGTACATTGGCCATGCGCATGTATCAAGACGGCAACTTAAACCTGGACGATCCGGTATATGCTTACTTGCCTGCGTACTTTTTCTCTGAAATGACCATACGTGACCTGCTCTGTCATCAAAGTGGTATCGCTCATTACTCCGATTGTCCCGGTGGATTCAGTGGCGTTCTCAATCCGGAAGAAAGCATGGAGGTCGTATTTGATTGTTCCATTTGCCTTACACCACCAGGCGAGGCAACCTTGTATACGACCTATGGATCAACATTACTGGGCGTGATTCTCAACCAGATAGGAATTGATGTTTACGACCTGTCCTGCGTTCAAATGTATACGGCTGTGCAGGTTTTATTGAAACGGAATAAGAAAAAGGTATTCTTTAAAATATCGACAACCCCGTCTTCGATGTCAACGTCTCCAGTAGTTGCATCCCTTTCACTGAATTCCCCTTCGCATTGAGTTTTGGGCTCCACACTGCAACGGCAAAATGTCCGGGATGTACGGCCACAATCCCACCGCCGATTCCACTTTTGCCCGGCAGCCCCACTTTAAACGTATACTCACCAGCTTCATCATAAAAACCACAGGTCTGCATGATCGCATTGATTCGTTTGGCCATGCTGGACGATATCATCTGTTCCCCGGTGGATAACACTTTGCCATGGTTGGCATAGAGTAAAAAAGTATTGGCAAGTTCAGCACAGGTCATCTCGATCGAACACATGTGGTAATACAAATCCATCACGGGCTCAATCTCATTCTCAATGTTGCCGCAGGATTTCATCAGGTTGATCAAGGCCGCATTGCGAAAGCCCAGTTTTTTCTCCGAAAAAGCCACCTGTTCGTTAAAGGAAATTTCAGGCTGGCCGGAAATCTTATGGATGAAACTCAATAACGCTGACTTTGGATCATCATACATTGAACATAAATGATCACAAATAACGATGGCCCCGGAATTGATCAACGGATTCCTGGGCTTCCCCTTTTCATATTCAAGTTGCCACAAGGAATTAAACGGATTACCCGAAGGTTCTACCCCTACTCTCTCCCAAAGAACTTCCCCCTTTTGTTGAAAAGCCAATGTCAATGTGAGCACCTTACCTATACTCTGAATCGAAAACTTTACCCCCGCATCGCCAAACCCAAACTGGCTCCCATCCAGGGCAGAAAGATGCACACCAAACTTACCAGGATCTACAGAAGCTAGCTCCGGAATATACGGAGGCACCTGCCCATGATCAGGAGATACCTTAACCACCTGGTAGAGTTCCTGTAGTATATGTTGATAGTCAATAGATACCATGTTTCAAAAGGAAAATAGCGGTTATTTCGGTTTTGCTATTTTTACAAATCTATTATTAAATCCGGTGCCATCAACCTGATGTTCAGTCTCCCACCTTCATTTATAAGGCATATTTACGTACTGGCCTTCTCCCTGTACATCCTGTCGGGATATGCACAGACTATAAAGATCCAACCTTATCTTCAAAACGCATCCCCTACGATCATCTTTATCATGTGGGAAACGGATGTAAATACGGAATCGACCATCGAATATGGGACAACATCTTCACTTGGAAATATGGATAGCCGATGGAGTTTATACTGTCACTGCAACCGGACAAAGAGATTCGTCCTTCGTGCTTGACCGCGGGATGGATATATTTGGTGGATTCAGCGGTTCGGAGACATCCATCGGCCAAAGGAATATCCTTTCCAATGCCACTATCCTTTCCGGCGAAACCGGTGACACATCCATTCAATCGGATAATGTATACCATGTCATCCGGATCGAAAACAATACGGACACACTTATACTGGATGGCTTACGCATCACAGATGGATATGCGGATCAGATACCGGATACAACCGGAGCAGGGCTTTCTATTCTAAGTGATATTCCTTATCCGTTGGTGCTGCGCAATTGTATCTTCTATAATCTGTTTGCCCTCTCCGGCAGCGCCATTCATAATGCAGCGAATACAACATTACACTCTTGCACCCTGAACGACACAGTCATGCCGGGGGCTTCCTGCGCGATATTAAATTCAGGTTACGAAGCGTATCTCACGCTGAAGAATACCAACATTACCCAAACCTGCAATCCTTGTCCCGAAGCTATTCTTAATGAAACAGGGGCTACACTGGACATTCGCGAAAATGTCTTTGTAGAAAAAGCGGAATAGTGGCTATTCCATTACAGGACGATCCAAAGGAACCCTATCGTCACCGGTACCGATATCAGGACCATCACAGCCACTTTTTTCCAACCTGTCATTTTCCTGAATAGCAAATAAGACATGAACCATTGCAAGGGAAAAAAGATCAACATATAAATCCCGAATACGAACCAATTGCCCCAGTCGGCCATCCATCGGAAGTCGTAATATCCCTCATCCACAAAGAAGAGGATCATCACAATTAGAAAAGCAGCAATAAAGGCTGGAAGAAGTTCTGATTTGCCAGGCACAGGCACTGATGGTGAAAAGTTCATTTTGGGTCGATTTGTAGACTAAACATAGATTAAATTGTAATTATTGTCTTCACAATGGCTCTTAACGCCCTCCCGAATAGTCGCCAATTTCGCTCCTTTACTCAACGAACAACCCCGATTAATGAACTCTAAGGCCAATTCCATTAGTCTCGTATACCTTTATGGCATAATTTGAACCACACCATTTTACAAGACCATGAAGTCACTTTTTACCACCCACCGCTTCTGTATTGTTTTAGCCTTCTCGCTTTACCTTTCGGTTGTTCCAAATCTCCACGCCCAACTCAATTTCAAATGGGCTGTCAATCAGGGAAGCAATGACACTGAACTCACGGGAAGTTGCAAACTGGACGACCAGGGTGGCTTATATACCACTGTCGCTTTCAGAGATACTGCTGACCTGGACCCCGGTCCTGGAGAGCATATGGTTTTTGTAGGCGAGGACGAAGTTTTCGTGCTTAATAAGTTCACCCAGGATGGAGCATATCTCTGGAGTTCACAATTCAGAACGAAAGGTGATGCCGGTGGTCAGATCGCTGAGATCAGGGACAATCGGATTCTGCTGATTGTATATTACACCGATTCCCTGATCTACTCACACCACACGCCATGGATGGCCGTAAACCCCGGTCCGAATATGGCAGCGATCAGCATGAACCTGGAAGGCCAGATCATTTCCTACAGGCATATCGCCAACACAAACGATATGTATTTCTCTGATTTCATTACGCAACCTGATGGCACGATCCTGGCAGGAGGCGGTTTTGGAAACTCAGTCACCTTCAATACACCGGATAGCACTATGACATTGACTAGTGCCGGCAAGGATGATGCGTTTATTGTCAGGTTTAATGATCAACTGCAATTGGAGTGGATCAGATTGTTTGCGAGCACTGGTTATGATTTTACCGAATCCGTATATATCGGAGAAGAGGATAAGATCTTCTATGCCGTGATTCATGATTCCACCGTGGTGCTGCAAACCAATCACGGAGAAGTGATAAGTGCTGCCAATGGCGAGGATAATTCCATTTTTGGATGGACATTGCCTGATGGTTCGATTGAAACAGCATATCTCTTTGGTGGAGACCTTGGTGATCAGATTCGAAATATCGTCGCCGATACGGATGGCAATATGTATATCAATGGATACTATACCGGAGAAGTTAATTTTCAGCATCCTTCTGGCCAACCGGTCATCTATACAGATCTTGAGGAAGGGGAAGGGTTTATTGCCAAATACAGCCCTGACGGCTTCCTGGATTGGGCACGAATATTCACCAACGGTGAATATGGCGGTGTCTATACGATGAAAATGCACCGAAATACCCATCTCTATTTTTCCGGATCCTATAACCTTGTATCAGATCTCGATCCCGGTCCGGATTCGCTCATCTATGACGGCGGCTATGATGGGGACCTGATGTTTGGAAAAATGAGTACTGATGGTGATTTGGCATGGGTATACTCCATTGTAGGATCCAGTGATGAGGGCATTCGTAATTTTTTTCCAGGCACCGATGACAAGGTGTTTGTCCATGGCTATTACTATGGTGATCTGGATTGTGATCCCGGGCCAGACTCCGTCGGAATTCTTACACAGGGAGGAGCAGATGTATTTCTGATCGGCTTTACCGAAGAAAATGTCATCACTTCAGTGGATCAGCCAGATGTATTTGATATCATCGTTTATCCCAATCCATTTTCTGACCGCTTCGTGATACAGGCTGAAGCACCTATCGAACATGTAGCGATCTATGATCTTGATGGCAAGCTCCTTTCAGCTCCCTTAAGTTATGAAAATACATCCGTTGCCGTAAACGCATCTACACTTGGCGCCGGATTATATGTAGCTCATGTCAAAACAAGCAATGGGTTCTCCGCCATTAAACTTTTAAAACAATAAACATTCCCTCCCCACCTGACCAATAAATCCCATGAAATGCGTTGAAAAGGATGGCCAGCCTGGTCATCCTTTTTTATTTAGAAGCGGGAGGAGTATCCGAGGCCAAAAACGAAACTGCGCGTAAGGCCATCGGGCCTTGCTTCACGAACCACTAACGGAAATCCTACCTGAAGTTCAAAGGCGCTGTTGTCTCCCATAGTTATTTCGGAATGAAAGGTCAGGTTTAAGGTCAACCCATCACTTCCCGCGATAGCATACTCAATACCATCGATGTCCGTATACTCATCTTCACCGAGATGATAGATGGGCAAAATCCCGGGAGTAAAAGTCATTCTGTCATTCACATCAAACGTCCTGGAAATATGCATCAGCAGATCCGGCCTGCGCATAAAGCCATTGGTGGCCTGTATTTCATTGAGCGGAGAATCTGGATATAATCCGGGAAAGAATTCGTTTTCATTCTGGGTCAAAGGAATCTGCGCTGCCAGGGCAATCTGCCATTTCTCCGGATTGAATTTAATACCCGCCAGCAAATCAAGCGTCCCCAGGCTGGACTGATAATCCATCGGTAAAGGCACATCCTCATACACTTTGTCTGCCTTGGTCAATGGAATTTTCAAACCACCTGTCAGACTGAACTTTTGCGAAAACTTGTAGGTCACGTTTGCGAATACATCACCTGGACCAAACACAGATATATCATTGCCGGACTGGCCTAGGGCCGTAATCTTAACGTCCAGGTTCCATTGTTGGCCAATATCACGGCTATATCCAAAGTACCCTCCGTAGGTCATGATGTTATAATCTGCGCCCCCTACCGTTGCTCCGACCTCCAGCTTATTTGCGAGTTGCATGGCCGGTGAGGCCGTTCCGGGTTTAAATGGAGCGATAGAACAAACACCGGCATCGCTGCAGCCCTGGGAAAATGAAATCGTAGATAACCCCAGAATAAGAGCAACAACAAAACTTATTGCCAACACAGAATGAATACGCCTTTTCATACCCTGATCATTTACAGGGTATAAAGTTAGGGTATAAAGGATTAGCGGTGTCGGAAAGAATTAATATCCTCTGTCTCAAGAATCTTCTTTGGAAATCCATCCAATCCTACTTCAATCATTGCCCTCCCGACTGTTACAGTATCTGTGGCCCATTTTGGAAACTTCATGATCAGTCCTTCAAAGGGTTTGATCACTTTGTAAAGGGAATTGTATAAAGGCGTCCTTGATTTTATACCTCTCATCGGCTTGATAAACCCGGGCCGGAACATATAAGCAGCTTTAAATCCGAGAGCCAATAACGCATTCTCTGTTTTTCCTTTGACACGGGCCCACATCATGCCCTTCTCCTCACTACTGGTGCCGGCACCACTGACATAACAAAACGTCATGCCCGTGTTCAATGGCAACAATGTTCTGGCAAAGTGCAAGGTAAGGTCATACGTCATTCTATGATACGCGGCTTCCTTCATCCCAGTGGAGGACACGCCAAGGCAGAAAAAACATGCATCGTAACCACGGAGCTGGTCTTCAAGTCCGCTCCAGTTAAAAAAATCCTGGTGGATCACCTCCTTTAGTTTTGGATGGGATATCTGCAGGGAATGCCGGTTAATCACCAGCACCTGGCTGACCTTCGGATGATCGAGGCATTCCAGCAACACGCCTTTGCCGACCATTCCCGTGCTCCCTGTAAGAATGACATTCATAACGTATGGGTTAAGTTAAACAACCGTATTAGTTGGTTACTCTTCTTCGCTCTTCCTCTGATCCTGTTGCCCTACTCCTGGAGCCCTTCACGTTTTGACTTCCAAAATTTCGGGTGTAGGTCAACTTAATTGTAGATTGGGCAAACCTGAGATAGGCCTCATAACGCTGCTGAACTGACTCAAGCGTAAGTTCATCCCTATAAGTCAATGTCTGAAAAAGATCATCGTATCCCAACCTCAATAATCCTCCATGCTCTCCAAATTTCTTTTGCAACGCCAGGTTGACGGTACCCACCGGCTTTAACTGGAAAATTCCGAACAGTCCCCCTGAATTATAAAACCCTGATAGTTCAAATGCGAAGTCATACGGCAACGTAAACTGTTGCGATGAAAAAACATTAATACTTCCGGCTGCATAAGTTTCAAGTCCTGACTCCTGATATTTATCTGCCTCCTGATAGACCCCTCCGAGGTTGACAAACATGTTCCACCATTTTGCCGGCGACCATGGAAAAGAAAGACTGAAACCGGCAGTTCTGACCTGGCTCAGGTTCTCGGAATACAAGAGTTGCGTATTGGTTCCTTCAATAATCGTGCTTTGAAAATTGGCAATGGAACTGTCTTCCACACCGTATTGTAGTTTGATCAGGGCCGACTTATAACTGTAACCTAGTTCCACATTATGTGAAATGGCAGGCTGTAATGCCGGATTCCCGGAGAAAAAAGTATAGGGATCCACAAAGAGAATAAATGGAGCCATATCATTAAATGTTGGCCGCGTGATCCGTTTGCTGTAAGAAAAGTTGACCGCCTGATGTTGATTTAATGTTCTGGATATATAAATTGTAGGGAAGATGGAACCAAACTCCCGGTCAACAATATCCTGTTCTTCAGCTGTGCCGAGATTTGAATCAGTGTATTCATACCGTAAACCAAATTTCATGGACGTCTTCTCGCCCAGATTGGCATCCATGGAAACGTATCCGGCCAAAATACTTTCATCGAGGTCGTACTTGTTGGTCAATGTCTGGTCCGGAATAAAATTCACCCCATCATCACTATAGGCCACCCCTACATCATTCGCAAAATGGGATTTTGTTCCCTTTAATCCGGCATCCAGCTTCAATGTGGCGGATATTGGCATTTTATAATCCAACTTGCCCACCAGAACACTGATGGGCGTCATTTTTGTACTGCGGATATAACTCTCATACACATACTGATCTTCACCGTTGAAATATGTGTTTTGATAGTTGGAGGGATTATCATCCAGATAATGGAGAAAATCAATATCGCCGGTGATGGATTTACCTTCGGCAAATTTGTGCTGCAGGTTTGCGTTGGCCCCGATATGCTTCCACTGATTGAGTTCATCATTCTCGATAATGATGGTGGAATCCAGCAAGGCGTTGCGTGTCAACTCAGCCGTATTGGTGGCATCCATGTTCCACTTTGTATCGTAAGCGGATAGGAGTACGCCTCCTATGGTCTTAGGCGAAAACTGGTAATCCAGGCCTAACCTCGCCGTATGATTGTTGCGCACAGGATATCGGTTGGATCCGGTCTCAGTCTCCAATACATCCTCGTTGAGAAGAATACTGCGGTAGAAATAGAAATACTGCTCCTGACTCTCGTGCAGATACCCATAGTCCCCATAGAGATTGTATTTACCTTTTCTCAGGTTAAAATTGATATTGGCATTGCCTACGGCGCCTTTACCATACCCCGCTGTGAATCCATAAGAACCATTGAACCCGTCATCCAGGTTTCGCTTCAATACGATATTGATATAGCCCGCATTGCCCTCGGCGTCATACTCGGCAGGCGGAGTAGTGATGATCTCGATCTTCTCGATCTGGTCCGAACTCATCCCTTCAAGCAATTGCGTGATAGCTTCAGTAGGCATATAGGTGATACGGCCATTAATCATGACCACCACCCCACTCTTTCCATTCATGGCGATCGTATTGCTTTGGCGGTTGACGATGACACCGGGTGAACGCTCGAGTACTTCAAGGGCATTGTTTCCACTGGAGGTTATGCTGTTGGCCACATTGACCACCATACGATCTATTTTCTGTTCATATAAAGGCTTCCTGGCGACTACCTGCACTTCTCCCATCATCACCGCATCCTCCAGCAACCGTATGTCACCTAAATCCAGGGACCTGGATGTGCTTTCACCTAATTCTAAAGACTGAGACAGGTGCTCTAAGTAGCCGGTCATAAACATTCTGACCATGTATCGGCCGGATGTTGTGACTGTCAATTGGAAATGACCTTCCTCTCCGGCAGTGGTCCCTTTCACAAAGGAAGAATCAGCAGCTTGCAGGAGTAGTACATTGGCATAGGCCGCAGGTTGACCGTCCTGCTGAAATATCCTGCCCGTTAAGGAATACTGCCCATATCCGGATGACAGGAACAATAAATTCAACAGCGATGAAAGAAAAAATAACTGTAGGAGATTGGGCATAGCATAGTTGGAGTGGTGCAGGCTAAAGATACAATGTCAAACGGTAAGCTCCTGGCACGCTCCGCCTACAAAGGTTTCTGACATCTGCAGGTCCTGACGGTCGTCCCAAAGCCTGATGGATTACTATGCTGATCACGGGTGATGATTAAACCCTCGGCAGGAATGATAGAAATATTCTCATTATGCGTGCCAAATAGAAAATGCATCGTTAAGGTATCCTGCTCAAATTCAGTAGCGCCAACGGAATGATCATGAAAATAAGTTCCCTCAAACTGAAAGTGATACGAGGTGACTCCAATTGTATCTATGTCCAACAATAAAATCTCATGCATCAGGGTATCAACCATGATGATCTGCTGTCCGGTCATAAAGTCCATGTATGATTCCGTAACAATGCATTCCCCATTATAAGTTCCTATCAAGGTATCTACCCTGGTAAGGGGTGGTGGTGGCGGCGGCGGTGGTGGCGGTGGCGCCGGATCTACGGGATCATTAGGATCACAGGCAAATAAAATCGAAATGATGAAGCCTAAAAGAACAACAGTACAACCTTTGAAAAAAGTAATCTTCATGTCACATCATAATATTTGAATATGCTACAGCATTCGAAACTGTCTTATGCCCAGCAGCATCTAAATACCCGGATGGTGCCTAAAGCCTTTCGGTGGGCTGCTGGCTATCCTGATGGATAGGGGCCTTTGGTGCAGGTTGCTCCTGTTGGCGTTGATCACGGCAGAGAATGATCACTGTAAGTGCTGCTGCAATGCCAACATATAGTGCCAGCCAGAGATAAGTGCGTCCCGAAAATTTGTTCATGGTGTCCAAAAGTAAAAAATGAATTGGGAATACCAATGTAAAGATTTAAATCCAGTGTCGCCTGGCGGACAAAGTTAAGAATCGGTCAAGCAGGCAATTAAGGGCTCCCAATAGTACAATTTCCACCCCCGCTTGATTTCCTCGTAGTTCCGCTCAGGCACTCCTTTATGGTTAAATACAAGTTTTGTGCCTGATATTGTGGGTGTTAAAATAAAAAGGCAGGTCGAAAAATAATCTTCAGGCCACCCATCCTCCCGGAAATGCCACGCCTGCTCGATCAGATGTCCCTGCTCAAGGCGAAGGTTAATGCCATGGCAATAGCCATCAAAAACAGAAAACTTTCCATCGACTTTTCTGGACATGGTCGCCTTAGACCCATGCATTTTAGATAGTTTACCTCCACTCATCAGGGTGGCATATACATCATGTGGTGAAGCTGGAAGCGATATAGTTTGCCGGATGGTTTTGGTTTTCATGTGCTCTTTTACATTACACCCCCCACAGGTTTACTTCAGGATGGAGTGCGATACCAAACAATTGCTTTACAGATTTGATGATCCCCTGCGCCAGACTCCAGACCTCATTTCCGGTCGCTCCACCATGGTTCACCAGCACCAGGGCTTGTTTCTCATAGCATCCGACATTCCCAAGGCGTTTGCCTTTCCAACCTGCTTGTTCGATCAGCCAACCTGCCGGCACCTTTATCCATCCTGTTCCGGAAGGATAACCTGGCACTTCCGGAAACTCAACCTTTAATGAATTGTATTGCGTTTCAGAAATAACAGGATTCTTGAAAAAACTGCCCGCATTGCCGATAACAGCCGGATCAGGAAGCTTGCTGCGACGAATGGCGATCACCGCATCACTTACATCCCGGATCGTAGGCTCAGCGATATTGCGTTGTTGCAAAACATCATGGATAGCGCCGTATGAAGTATTGACCTTGTGTTCTCGCGACAACCTGAGCACCACATCTGTAATGACAAATCGATCTCTGGCAGCTTGCTTGAAGACACTGTCTCTGTAGCCGAAAGCACAATCAGCTTTTGAGAATGTATGTTCCTGTCCGGTGCCGATTTCCATCGCGGTGAGATGATCAAACACGGATTCGAGTTCAACGCCATAAGCGCCAATATTCTGCATCGGGGCCGCGCCCATGGTGCCGGGAATCAATGAAAGATTTTCAATGCCGCCCAGGTTTCGATCGATGGCCCACATCACTACCTCATGCCATACCTCCCCTGCCGCGACCCTGACCAATACATCCTCCCGGTCATCCATGATTTCAATCCCCTTCAATTCAATCCGCAACACATTCCGGTGTATGTCCCCAATGGGCAAAATATTACTTCCCCCGCCCAGGATCAACGGATGCTCCAGATACTGCATCGCCAATCTCAATTCTTCCGCATCCTCCACCCTGTAGAGATGATCACAATGCGCATCCACACCAAAAGTGGTGAAGTGCCGTAACGATGCATTATTGATCAACTCCATTTTCTAATTTAACTTATTTGACAGACCGCTGACTACTGACCATTCTATTCTCGCGCAGAGACGCAGAGACGCAGCTCTAAAACTCGCTACTGACAACTCATTACTCACCATTCTTTTCTCGCGCAACGACGCAACGACGCAAAAAACTCACGACTGACGATTCACCACTCACAATCCTTCTCTCGCGCAGAGACGCAGAGACGCAGCTCTAAGATCTATTACTCACCACTAACAACTCACTACTCACCATTCTTTTCTCGCGCAACGACGCAACGACGCAAAAAACTCACGACTGACGATTCACCACTCACAATCCTTCTCTCGCGCAGAGACGCAGAGACGCAGCTCTAAGATCTATTACTCACCACTAACAACTCACTACTCACCATTCTTTTCTCGCGCAACGACGCAACGACGCAAAAAACACCCCTTAAACCCTATGCTCTATGCTCTTTGCCCTATGCTTCAAACTGCAGCCTCGCCAGCGCGCTATAAATCCCATGCTCCATATCACTCAATTCATCATGCGTCCCTTTCTCCACAATCTTTCCTTCTTCCAATACATATATACAATCCACATTCCGAATCGTCGCCAGGCGATGCGCGATAATGATGGCTGTCCGTCCTTCCAGTAAACGTTCCAGTGCTTCCTGCACCACTTTCTCTGACTCGGCATCCAAAGAAGAGGTAGCTTCATCGAGAATCAAAATATCTGGATTACGCAATACTGCGCGAGCGATCGCGATGCGTTGCCGCTGACCACCGCTGAGTTTGATTCCACGTTCACCGACAATCGTTTCAAAGCCATCGGGAAAAGACTGTATAAAATCAAGACTGTTCGATGTGCGGGCGGCATTCATCAGATCTTCTTCTGTGGCATCAGGATACCCGTATAAAATGTTTTCCCTGATGCTGCCGCCGAAAAGCAAAACTTCCTGTGGGACGATAGCATAGACCGAACGATAAGCGGACAATTCCATTTCGCGGATATCGATTCCATCCAGCGTGATGGTTCCCTTCTGCCAGGGATAGAGCCGCATGAGCAAGGAAGCTATCGTACTCTTTCCGGATCCGCTTTGGCCCACCAGTGCTATCTTCTGTCCAGGTTTTATGTCCAGATCAATTCCTTTCAGCACTGGCATATCCGGCCTCGACGGATATTCAAAGTGAATATCTTCAAAGCAAATGTGTCCTTTCACTTTGGGCCGTTCAAAACTTCCGGGCACTTTAACCTCCGTGTGTTCGTGAAGAATTTCACGTATACGTTCCGTTCCTCCCAAAGCTGTGATGACCTCTGTATAAAAATTTCCAAGGCTTCCTATCGCTGCCCCGATGATCGCTGTATAACTAATAAAGGATACCAGCTGTCCGATCGACATCTCTTTGTTTTGCACCATCGTGGCCCCGAACCAAAGGATGAAAAAAATTACGCCAAACAGGATCACGATGACAAAACTCGCAAAGGCGGCTCTGTACTTGGCCAACTTGAGTGAAATCTTAACGACCTCACCCATTTCCTTTTTATATCGACCGAATTCCAGCGTTTCGTTGGTAAACGCCTTTACGGTGTTGATGTTCTGTAAGGTCTCTTCCACCACCGTGTTGGTTTTGGCGAGATGCTTTTGACGTTGTCTTGAGAGATTCCGGACGAACCGACCAAAAAACATGGCACCGACTACAATGACAGGAAATGTGGCCAGCATCGTCAGGCTCAGGCGTGGTGTAGTCACCATCAAAAATCCAATGCCAGTGAAGAGAATGAGTACTTGCCGGATAAGCTCAGCAAGGGTATTCGAGAAAACATTTGATAATCGGTTGACATCTTCTGTGATCCGGCTGGTGAGGTCCCCTACCCTGTTGCGTTCAAAAAAGTACACCGGAAGGGCAATTAGCCGTTGATAAATACTGCTTCGGACATCCGCCATTCCCCGTTCACTGACTACCGCAAACCAAATGACCCGCAAGTAGCTCATCATTCCTTGCAATACCAGGATAACGATAAGTACCAGTCCGATTTGATTGAGATCCAGCCCCAGCTTACTTGTTCCCGTCGCTACATCCGCAAGTTCGCCGGCGAGATATGGAAACACCATGAAGGTGAGGCTTCCAAGAAAAAGCAATATCAGTCCACCGATAAAATACCATTTATAGGGTCGGATAAAGGACAACATGGCACGTGCCTCTCTGAGTTGCTGCCATGTGAGTTTTTTGGGCTTTTCCGCCTGCCCATTTTCTGCTTCAAAACGCCGCTTTGCCATCGGTGGCAAAGGTAAAGAATAGAAACAAAAAGGTCCGGGCTCCCCCGGACCTTAAAACCAACCTCAAGAAATAGCAATATCTTATGCAGACCTGATGACTAGCAGGGCTTATCGTACAGGTATGTATTCCCCTTCAGGATATCCTCCCCCTCATCATCGGTGACCGTGAGTCTTGACATCTTCATTTCAGAAGAGGGTGTGACATCATCCAACTGAATCTTACGACGCGCAAAGGCAGGTACCTTGGTCATTTCGGCAATCCACTCTGAATTTTGCATCCGGCTTGGATTGAGATTGACTGCAGGGGTAGGTGTCTCTTCACGCATGCGCTGTGCTTCCTTCTCTTTCAAGGTGCGACGGATCTCTTCTCTCTTTTCAATATCATCCGACCTCATATAAGGATCGTTGTAAGTATGCCGGGGTTTTTCCACAGGTGTTTCCCTGGCCACGATCACAGGTTCGAGATCAACCGGACGTTCGTTTGTTATCTCAAACTCATCTTCATCGGACTCTATCATATTGGCCTTGGCCTCAATACCCATGTCCTCATCGATGCCCACTAAAATTTTCTGGGTATCCTGCTTTTCGCCCTTCATGAGATTCTGTTCAAATCCGGTGGCAATGATGGTCACCGAAAGTTTTTCTCCCAATGATTCATCAAAGCAATTACCCCAGATCAAATCTGTACCATAACCGGCTTCGGCCTGAATGTACTCCGTGATTTCAAATACTTCATCCATGGTCACCTCTACCCGACCTGAAGAAATATTGAGAAGGATATGCTGAGCGCCGCGGATATCATTGTCTTCGAGCAGCGGTGAGTTGAGGGCGGCTTGTACTGCTTTGCGTGCACGACCCTCGCCTTCGTATGTGGCTGTACCCATGATAGCTACACCACTGTCGCGCATGACGGTATTGACATCTTCAAAGTCAACGTTGACATATCCTTCCATCGTGATGATCTCGGCAATACCACGTGCTGCCGTAGTCAGGATGTTGTCGGCTCTTGAAAACGCATCAGATAGTTTCAGGTCACCATGAAGATCACGCAATTTGTCATTGGAGATCACGATCAATGCATCCACATTCTGTTTCATTTCTTCCAATCCTTCCAGGGCCTGACGCTTGCGACGACTTCCTTCAAATGTGAAGGGCAAAGTGACAATCCCCACAGTAAGGATATCGGCTTCACGTGCGGCTTTAGCAATGATCGGTGCGGCGCCGGTGCCTGTACCACCACCCATACCGGCAGTAACAAAAAGCATTTTGGTGCCATCCAGAATGAACTGGCGGATATCGTCAATAGATTCAATGCAAGCCTGCTTTCCCATCTGAGGTCTTGATCCGGCACCACGGCCACCGGTCAGTTCAGGTCCGAGTCGAATCTTCACCGGAACCACACTGGACTCCATAGCCTGATTGTCGGTATTGCAGATCGCAAAATCAACACCGGCAATGCCTTGCTTGAACATATACGTGACGGCATTGCTGCCTCCTCCGCCTACGCCAAGAACTTTGATGATGCTTTTTTCAACTTTTGGTATATCGAATAACATGATGACTAGTTTTTAATTTGGAATTATAATTTGATCCTGATCTGTTCCGGTTTATAGAAAATCCTGGTCTGGCGTGGCTTCAAAAAACTCTTTCGTCTTCATGAGCCATTTATCATACCACCGGTTTGCGGACTTACCGGCTTCTTGATTTTCTTGTTCAACCTCATGGTTTTCCACAGGTATTTCTGCCTCTACCTTTGGCGTCTCCACCATCTTGGTGTTGACGAGTTTGTCTGTTTCATCCACCACATCCGGTGTAGACAATCCATGGATGATGAGGCCAATTGCCGTCGCATAGATCGGACTGGACACATCATCACGCTGACGTGAAGCAATGTGCTCAATCGGCAATCCAATCCTGGCGCTCATCCCTGTGCGGTACTCCGCGAGCAAATCAATTTTATTGAGCAGCGCTCCACCACCGGTCAGTACAATACCGCCAATGAGTTTGCGCTCATACCCCGATTTTTTAATCTCCACGCGGACCAGTTCAAGAATCTCTTCCATCCGGGCCTGTATGATGAGTGCGAGGTTCTTTTCAGAAATCTCCTTGTAATCCCTTCCATTAAAACTTGGAATCGTGATGATACGATTATCCACAATGCACTCTGCCAG
>CAZYHJ010000014.1:43135-44745 GCA_964646645.1 uncultured Saprospiraceae bacterium
AGCCTGTACATATCGTCCAGCAAGGTCTGCAGATCCGATTTGGCAATTTCTTTGTCTGCATCTGCCAGCGTCAGAATGCCCTGGTGCTGAAGACTCTTGATGTGTTGTCCCGCTATACCGGCATACACTTCAATGATCTCCATCCCGGCGCTCTTCTCAGCCTGGATGACTGCTTCTTCGATGGAGCGCACGGTCTTGTCGATGTTAGCTACCACCCCACGACGCACACCCTCAGACGCTACTTTGCCGACACCGAGGATCTCAATGCTGCCGTACTCATTACGGCGGCCGACCATCACGCAAATCTTACTGGTCCCGATATCCAGGGCCACGACCGTTTTGGACTTGTGAATCTCTTTGTATCTCATGAGGAAAAAATTTATTGGTTTATTTTTTTCTTGGCCACGACCTGACCCGCAAATCGTGTATCGATATACGAATAAGCATCCCACCCTTTAGCCGGGAGTACTTCCTTATACATTTTTTGAATCCGTTCCGCTTTGTCTTCCAACTGTTGTGTATCGCCGATCAATATCCGCGTTGGTCCCAGTCTCGGTACCAACCAAATCTTATCCGCACGCTCCATATAGATCTGATCGATCAGGGAATACATAAAATCATCATCGTGCAGCAATTCGGACAGTTTAAATAAATCATCTACTGGCCACTGCTTTACATTATTGGTGGCAGGAAAATCACCATTCACCAAAGGAACCCTGGCAGTAAAATATCTGGACACCGGCATCATCACGGTATCCGTATCAATATACCAATGACGACCGCTGTTATCCACGACTCTCATAAGCGGCA
This sequence comes from uncultured Saprospiraceae bacterium, assembly GCA_964646645.1. Lineage (GTDB taxonomy): Bacteria > Bacteroidota > Bacteroidia > Chitinophagales > Saprospiraceae > Opimibacter. The sequence goes on from CAZYHJ010000014.1 coordinate 43,946, forward strand.
TCCGTTGATGCAACCTCATCATCAATTTCCCCCCTGCCCCTAAATAGACATCGGCCTCGCGCACATACGGATTGGTCAACAGGTACGCCTCCACACTGCGCATGTCCACCATGTCAATCGGCAAGCCAGTCATAGGTCCAAACTTCCTGGCCACCATGCTGACAAACTCCTCCGGCTGAATGAGGTTGTTACCCTCTTCAAGCAACACCACTTCAGCTTCTACACCCTTGATCACTTCGTCTGCCTGAAAACGCGCAGCTGTCAGGGTCACCCCCGTCAGTACGGTCAGCAGCAGCAACCATAACCAGGTCTTGATGCGATGTTTATTCAGTTGTTTCATGCGTATATATTTTCCTGATCAAATCAGGAATATGCTTGTCTAAATCTCCTGCCCCGAGCGTAATCAATACACGGGGACGTTGTTTTTCGATCCATGCCACCCAGCTATCTCCCTTGCACCACTTCTTTTTGGGGTTGGTCATACGATCATAAATCGTGTGGGAACTTACACCTTCAATAGGCTCTTCTCGGGCCGGATAAATATCAATGAGTACCGGAAAATCAAGTAAATCAAGTGCCGCCGCAAATCCATCTGCCAAGTCCCTCGTCCTCGAATACAAATGCGGTTGAAAGACACCGGTCACCGGACCTCCATACGTTTCACGCGCAGCAGTAATCGCAGCCACCAATTCTTCCGGATGATGCGCATAATCATCGATCAGCACATGCTCCTCATCTTTATATCGTATTTCAAATCTCCGGGATACACCTTTGTATCCTGATAATCCTTGTTGCAATTT
>CAZYHJ010000014.1:44845-47532 GCA_964646645.1 uncultured Saprospiraceae bacterium
GCTTTTCCAATCAAATCCTTCAATCCTTCCCGATAGATCAACACACCACCGGGTTGAATCTGCCGGATAAACTGTCTGTATCCATCCAGCATATTTTCATACGTGCCGTAGATATCCAGGTGATCCGGATCCATGGCCGTGACGATCAACCACTTTGGAAATAATCGCAGGAAGGATCTATCATATTCATCTGCTTCTACCACCATCAGGTCAAGGCTCTCGGAGTGAAAGTTGGACTGATAGTTTGCCGCTATTCCTCCCAACAACGCCGTGTGCTTTATTCCTGCACGATGCAACAGGTAACTCACCATGGAAGACGTTGTTGTCTTTCCGTGTGTACCTGCTACAGCGATGGTATCCACACCTGCTGTGACGACTTGTAATGCCTCTGAACGTTTGATCATCGGAACATTGAAGCGCAGAAAATGTGCCTTGATCCTGCTGTCTGCCGGAATAGCCGGCGTATAAATCACCAGGTCCGGATGGCCATCAATCTCTTCGGGATCATCATCAAAATCGATGTTCGCTCCCTCAACGATCAAGGCGTCCGTGACTGCAGAAGCCTGCCGGTCATATCCACTGACCTTGATGCCCCATAACATACAGCACCTTGCCAGCGCGCTCATGCCTATACCGCCTATGCCGAGGAAATAAATATGATCGTATTGCTTCAAACTGGTCATGAGCGCTTTCTTGATTTTGCCAATGACACAATGATTTCCGCAATATCCTCAGCCGCTTTAGGTTTTGCGAGCTTGCTGATCTCCGTTTCAAGACGATGACGTTCGTCATCATGGTCGGCAATTCGCAATGCCTCCTGAAAAGCTTTTTGAGGAGCATCCTGATCGCGCACGAGAACCGCTGCACCCATATTGACCAACGACATTGCGTTGTGCGTCTGGTGATCTTCTGCCACATAGGGCGAAGGCACCAGGATGGATGCTTTGCCGGTGAGACAGAGCTCACTGATGGTCATGGCACCAGCCCGGGCGATGACTACATCTGCCAGCGTATAGGCCATATCCATCCTGTCGATAAATACAAATGGCTTCACTGCATCCAGTTTTGCCACCGGCATCGCCAGGTATTGTTCAGCGTAAAGTTTCCCAATCTGCCAAAGAACTTGTATATCGTTCCGATCCTTGATGAGATCGTATGATTGTTTTATTGTTTCATTGATTGTACGTGCGCCCAGGCTGCCACCGACTGCAAGAATCGTTTTCTTGTGCGGATCTAATCCAAACATCAGTGCGGCTTGTTCCCTGCTCAAAGCATTTCCCAATTGGCTTCGCATTGGATTTCCTGTCATGACCAGTTTTTCGTGCGGGAAATATTTCTGCATCCCCGGATAGGCCACACAGATTTTATCTGCCTGACCAGCCAGCCATTTATTGGTGATTCCCGGATAACTGTTTTGTTCCTGCAACACACTTGGTATTCCCATTTGTGCGGCTACTTTGACCAGCGGTCCTGAAGCGTATCCACCAACACCTACCACCACATCGGGACGGAATGATTTGATGATCTTCCTGCAACGGATCATGCTATGAACCACTTTGACCGGAAACATCAGGTTGGAGAGGGTCAGCTTGCGCTGTAAGCCGCTGATCCAGATGCCTTCAATACGGTATCCGGCCTGCGGCACTTTCTCCATTTCCATTCTGCCACGTGCACCTACAAACAATATGTCAATGAGCGCATCGCGCCTTTTGAGCGCATCGGCTATCGCTATAGCCGGGTATATATGGCCTCCCGTTCCGCCACCACTAATGATGATCTTCATCGAGAGGTTTGATTTCAACTTTTCCAACATCACTGGCCGATTGTTCTATAAACCGGCTTACGCTTAGGATCATCCCAAATGCAATACAAGTGATCAGCATCGAGGTTCCTCCCTTACTGACAAGAGGCAAGGTCAATCCAGTCACCGGAACGAGATTGACAGACACCGCGATATTGGCAAATGCCTGGATCACGATGTTGAGACAAAGACCCATAGCCAGCAACGCACCAAATGTTTTTGGACTGCGGGTCACAATGCCGGTCACTTTTAAAAAGAGCAACAGGAAAAGGAAGATGATCACAAAACCACCCACCAGTCCATATTCTTCACATATAATCGCGTATATAAAATCCGCATAACTATACGGGAGATAATTACGCTGTGTACTCAAGCCAGGCCCGACACCAAACCATCCACCATCCGCAATCGCGATCTTCGCTTGCTGGATCTGGTAACCGCCTTCTTCATTATTAAAAAATTCTCCGAAGCGACTCGTCCATGTTTCCACACGCACCGCATCGGGAAACATATATCCGATCAGGACCAATCCTCCCAGAAAACTCGCACCCAGCAGAACCAATAAGAAGATGTATTTCAAATGCACCCTGCCGATAAACATCAAGGTCATGCAGGTAGCAAATAATAACATCGCCGTACTCAGATTATTGGGCGCAATTAATCCGCAGATGAGGATCACTGGTACCATCAAGGGAAGAAAGGCACTTTTAAAATCCTTGATTACTTCCTGCTTCATGGAGATCGAGCGGGCGATATACATGATGAGACCAATCGCCGCTATATCTGATGCCTGAAAACTCAATCCAATCCCCGGGATCTGAATCCAACGTCGGGCATCATTGATCTCAGGACCAAAAAACATAGTATACAACAGTAGCGGGATCGA
>CAZYHJ010000015.1:0-21555 GCA_964646645.1 uncultured Saprospiraceae bacterium
AAGAATGGTGTACGCGTAATCATTCTTCAGCAGTAATTCCTCAGATACCGTAATCTTCTGTCCAAAGGATGAACTATAAAGGAACAGGGTGGTAATGAAGCAGAGCATCCCTCGCGACGGATTGCGAAGCCCAGCATCATTGAACCGATGAAAAGAAAGCCACATAACAAGGGAAAGGTATACCCAATTTAAGAGAAACACAAATACAAGAGCGTCAGTTCAAAGGCATTTCACCCCTTTTGCCCCGGTTAATGGCGATCCGTTATTTTTACACCATAAAACGCATAAATTATGACGCAAGTGAGGATTTTAGAATGTGTGCCCAATTTCAGTGAAGGCCGCCGTCCTGAGGTTATTGAAGCCATCGCCAATGCCATTCGCCAGGTGGAGGGTGTCAAATTGCTGGATGTAGATCCGGGAAAGGCCACCAACAGGACGGTGATGACCATGGCAGGCGAACCGGAACGGGTTATAGAAGCAGCTTTTCAAGCTATTAAGACAGCCTCATCCGTCATTGATATGCGTCAACACACCGGCGAACATCCACGGATGGGAGCTACTGATGTATGCCCGTTGATTCCGATACATGGGGTCACGATGGAGGAAGCCGCTGCATATGCACATCAGTTAGCCAGACGGGTGGGAGAAGAATTGGGTATACCCGTCTATATGTATGAATCGGCCGCCACTCATCCTGATCGTAAGAATCTTGCCACTATAAGGGCGGGTGAGTATGAAGGGTTTGCCAAAAAAATGGAAAGTCCGCTGTGGAAGCCGGATTATGGCCCCAATGCGTTTAATGAAAAGGCGGGAGCCACCGTGATCGGGGCCAGGGATTTTTTAATTGCCTACAACGTCAACCTCAATACGCGTTCAGAACGTCGCGCCAATTCAGTGGCTTTTGATATCCGAGAAAAGGGGAGAGTTAAGCGATCCGGTCATCCTGTGACAGGCGAGATCATAAGGGATGCACAGGGAGAGCCATTGCGTGAGGAAGGAATGTGTAAGGGCGTTAAAGCCATAGGTTGGTATATCGCAGAATATGGTATTGCCCAGGTTTCAATGAATATAACCGATACCCGCCTCACTTCTTTACATGCGGCATTTGATGCCTGTGTGCAAAGTGCAACTCAACGGGGGTTGAGAGTGACTGGTTCCGAACTGGTAGGGCTTGTTCCGCTTCAGGTGATGCTGGATGCCGGAAGGCATTATCTCAGGATGCAGGGACTTTCTGAAGGGGCATCCGATGCCGAATTGGTCCATATCGCTGTAAAAAGTATGGGTCTTGATGAATTGACAGCCTTTCATCCCAGGAAAAAGATCATAGAATATCTGCTGGAAGATGAGCAGTCAGGAATGCTTACAAAGATGTCATTGGATGAGTTTTCCGCTGAACTTGCTTCAGACACCCCTGCTCCAGGGGGAGGTTCTACAGCGGCGTATGCAGGTGCGTTAGGAGCTTCATTGGGCGCTATGGTGGCCAATCTCAGTGCCAATAAGCGGGGATGGGAAGAGCGCCGGGAATATTTTTCAGCATGGGCCGTAAAGGCACAGGCTGCGCGCAAACAATTGTTGCACATGGTCAACGAGGATACCCTGGCGTTTAATGCGCTCATGGAGGCCTTCAGAATGCCTAAAGCATCTGATGCGGAAAAGAAACTGCGTCAGCATGCCATTGAACAAGCGACGCTCAGGGCTACCATGTCTCCGCTCCACATGATGCGTCTGGCCAATGAACAGTTTCCAATGCTCGAAGCGATGACCCGTGAGGGAAATCCCAACTCCGTGTCTGATGCGGGGGTAGGCGCTATCTGTGCTTTTGCTGCTGTAGAAGGTGGCTGGCTCAATGTGATGATCAATATCGGCGGCCTCAAGGATAAAGTCAAAGCAGAAGCCCTGAGAACTGATGCGGATGCGATTCTCGCTGCGGCGAGGGAGAGTAAGAAGCGGATTGTTGAGGTCGTTAAGAGCAAAATGAACTGACCAATGAGCAATAGGCAATAGGCAATTAGCAATATGCAATAAGCAATTGGGATTTTCGTCTACTTGAAGTCCCCTGGTTGGTGAGCTGCAGGACAAGGATGTGGGGTAGGAGGTCGAACCATAGGGATTTAGGGGCTAACGGAGCAATAGGCAATAATCAAAAGGCAAATACAATTTTTCACACCAGGAGAAATAAAAAATGGGTGTCAAATCATTTAAAGAAACAGCTGTTTACAAGAAGGCGTTTGCATTGGCAATGAAGATTTTTGAAATCACCAAGACATTCCCAAAGGAAGAAAGATATTCATTGACTGATCAAATCAGACGTGCATCAAGAAGTGTATGTACCAATTTGGCAGAAGCGTATCGAAAGAAAATGTATCAGGCGCATTTCGTTTCCAAAGTAACGGATTCAGACATGGAAAATTCTGAAACTGGTGTCTGGCTTGACTTTTCCCTTGCCTGCAAATATATCAGCGACGAAGTGCATAGGCAGCTGAGCGACGAAAATGAAGAGATTGGAAGGTTGCTAAACCACATGATCAACAATCCTGAGAAATATTGATTGTGCTGAATAAATATTACAATATATTAAAAGGGAATGTCAGTTAAAATGATTGCCAATTGTCTATTGCCAATTGCCTATTCATGATAAGCACTCGCTCTTAACCAAATAGTTTTTTTGTGTATGCCATATATAAAGCCAGTTCATAACATCAATCCGATTTTCGGAAAAAACTGCTTTCTCGCGGACAATGCGGTCGTGATCGGCGACGTCGTCATGGGCGATGATTGCTCCGTATGGTGGAGCGCAGTGGTGCGTGGAGATGTCAACGCGATTCGCATTGGGGACAGGGTCAATATCCAGGATGGAGCGGTCATCCACTGCACCTATGAAAAATCACAGACCATCATTGGCAATGATGTTTCTATCGGACACAATGCTATCGTGCATGGATGCACCATCGAGGACGAAGTGCTGATTGGTATGGGTGCTATCGTAATGGATTTGACGGTGGTGCAAAAGCACGTGATTGTTGCCGCAGGAGCCGTAGTACTTGAAAACAGCATATTGGAATCAGGATGGATCTACGGCGGAACCCCGGCACGCAAAATCAAGGAACTGGACCCGGACAACCGTCAGTTTTTTATCACCCGTACCGCTGCGAACTATGTTAAATATGCAGGATGGTTTAAGCCTTAAATACAGCTATCACGATTTCGGCCACATATCACAATGCCGCATCACCTGGTTTTCCAGTTTCCTGGGATTATCGATGATTTCAAAAAACCCCGAGAGATAATCACTGCACCATTTTTTTGATTTATCATCGAGGCCTTCAATGGTATAAGGTAAATGAAGAATGTTGTCTTTCTTCTGCCTGAATGTCTCGAGCGTTTTTTGCACATCTTCTTCGCTATAGCACCATCCCTGATAATATCTGGAAGTAATCGCGGTCAACTCAATACCCTCGGGGTGAGCCGCATAAGGGGCGTTGACTAAGCCGGAATAATCAAAGTCATAGGGAACCGGAACAAGGAAAGTATGTCCCGGGATGACTGCAAATTCAAGATTATGCCTGTTCTGAATGTTCCAGTCCGTATTGCCGATCATAAATTCAAACAGGAACATGCGTAACAAAGGATCCCGGTCTACCGCATTTCGACTGATCACCGGTGTTTTGTTTCGCCGGCCACTGGTCCGCTCCACAAATTCTTCAATGTTCTCAATGAGGAAGCCATAGGCAACAGTATGTTCATCACGACCGGAAGGATCAGGATAGTGCAGTTGTATGAGCTGAACTTTAAATGCATATGGCGACACCAGCTCCCAAAGTTTATATGCCAGATATTCCCGCAACAGATATTGTTCATATTCCTTGCTTTCATGACAGGGTTGAACAACATCAAATTCGTTCATGACTGAAAAACCTTTGGCTGTGAGCACATATTTTTCCAGTTTGATTTTCAACGGAGGCATGGAGCACAATTCGAGACGCATATTACCTCTCGTTTTTACTTTGGCCGGAAGGACTATACTGTCCCCATGATCTAATACAAGGTTGAATGTGGCTTCACGGTATACTTTTTCCTTTTTATTTTTTTCAATGGCCTTCCAATCCATGTGGAGGTAGAGATTAAGGGAGGATTCCTGATTGATTTTGTTTAAAAGGGAGGATTCCTGGCCTTGAATATTGAAAGCCAGTAAGAGGAATATGGCAGAGCGAAAAACAGCATTCATGATGACGCCAAAGGTCATTAAAATATTCTAGGTTCACATTGTTTGGAAGCCCTTCCTTTTACTGTATTTTGGGGGCAGGATATGGTTTCTATTGTCATTCCTTATATCGACGAGCATGGATATCTGGCCGAAGCGTTGCAGAGTGCCCGCGATCAGGTGGGTGTGGATGTCGAAATCATTCTGGTCTGCAACGCCAAGCGCGTGGACGCCGGATACCACCCTTTTCCTGAAGATCAGGATCGGATTGTATTTATTCATGAACCGAGGAAAGGATCCGCTTATGCCCGAAATGCAGGGCTGCAAGCTGCAAAGGGAGAGTGGGTGCAGTTTCTCGATGTCGATGATCTCTTGTTGAGGGAGAAGATACTGCATCAAAGTTCCGGATCTGATGCAGATGTAATTGTATCCCCACACATGTATGTTTATACGGATGGACATAGAGAACCATCTAAGTGGCTCCCTGATGATATCTGGTTTGGATTATTGAATAGCGGGTTGGGATCGACATCTTCCATGCTTTGGAAGCGCCTTCCGCTGCTAACTATTGGAGGTTGGAATCCGGATTGGACGAGTCACCAGGAGTATGAATTGTTGTTCAGGTGCCTTTCAAATCGTAAGCATATGGCTACCAATGATCACTGCGAAACACTCGTTCGCCAAAGGGAAGCCGGTTCGATTACTCAAACGACCAGCCATTCCAGAATACTTGAGGGTATCAGGTTGAGAGAAATGATCTGGACGTTTTTAGTGCGGGAAAAATTGGATACACCAGATCGGTTTGACGCTTTCAGACAGTATGTTTTCCGACAATTAAGAGGTCTCTACCGGCAGGATCGTGTGACGGCGATAACCATTTATAACAAGTATTTTTTATCCAGACCATTTGTTCCGGCAGACATTCGCGTTCCCGGATATCGCATTTTGTATCGGTTAATCGGATTTAAGCGGACAGAGCAAATCATACAGTGGTTCATATCATTCAGACGGTGACCAGGAATTTTATTCAGTCGCTTGACGGATAGCGTCCTCATTCCCCACCTTCCGGGGTTCTCAACAATTTCTCATTTTTGCAGTTCGATCCATTCTTTGTTCATGCATATACTGCTCTTACCTTCCTGGTATTTTCCCGCGGACACTCAAGATATTTCCGGGCGCATGGTACATCACCTTGCATCCGGATTGAGAGATGAGGGTATGGACGCAAGAGTGTTATATGCAGATTATTCATCCAAAGGACCATTAATTAAAAAGGTGAGCTTTCACCAGGAAGATGGAGTACCTACATGGAGGATTTCCGGATTTTACCCGCCTAAAAAAAATGAGTTCCTTATGCGCTGGTGGGTACGGCGTTATGTCCGGGATGTATTGAACTATGTTAAGAAGGAAGGCAGACCCGATCTTATCCATGCCCACAGTTATTTTGCGGCAGCGGTTTGTGCGGCCTTGCAGGAACATGTATCTATTCCTTTTATTTATACGGAGCGATTATCCTCTATCGTACTGGGCAGCATTCCAAAGCATCATTATCCCTTTTTACCGGGTTGTTTTGAACAGGCTTCATCCATCACGTGTGTCAGTCCGGGCTTACTCGATCGAATGCAGCCGCATACGTCCAGGCGCATCTCCGTGATTCCAAATTTCTTTGATGAATCCATTTTTTTTCCGGGACCATCATCCACAAAGTTTCAGAAATTTACCTGGGTCACTGCCGGCGAACCTGCGCATATCAAAGGCCTTGATATACTGATACGGGCGTTTGCATTGTTAAAATCAAAAATGCAGGGTACGGAAATGACATTGATTCTTGCAGATAAGATTCCTGAGCAAAAAGAATTGCAAACCCTTGCCGAATCCTTGAATATTGCTAGCGATATTCAATGGGTGGGACTTCTTTCACAATCCAGGCTGGCTCAAGTATTCAGACAAAGCCATGCTTACGTATCTGCCAGCCGGGTGGAAACTTTTGGCAAGGTGATCATTGAGGCCCAGGCCTGCGGATTGCCTGTTGTGGCTACAATGACGGATGGCGCGAAGTATATTGTAAAGACGCCTGATCAGGGTGAGACCGCAGTGCCGGGCAGTGTGGAATCGCTCACCACCGCCATGGGATTGGTCTTTAGCCGGTATGGCGATTTTATGCCGGAGCAGATAACATCACTGGCGATCAGGCGTTTTGGTAAAAAGGTTGTACTACAGCAATGGATACAATTGTATAAATCCATTTTGTCATGATCACGGAAAAGAAGCGCTGGCTGACTTATACCTGGTTTAACCGTCATCCAAAATCAGGTTTGGGTGTGGCACATCTTTATTCCCCCGTGGAAACTGAACTCGCCATGATGGTGCGCGTTCCATTTCCCACGATGTTAGTAGATCTTCGTCATCCTGATTTTGTGACCACATGGTCAGCATCGGCGCGCACCAAGATCAACCGGGCAGTGCGTGAGCAACTCACTGTAGACAGAGGCCACTACCTGATACCGGATATTTTAAGACTCTTTTCCGCCACAGCCGTGCTGAAAGGTTTGCGCGGATATACACCTCAAGATTTAGATACGTTGCCTCATCTTGAATCCTCGGCGGTGTTCTATGATGGAGTGATGCTTTGCAGCCATATCTGGGTCATTGACGATCAGGAGAAGCGCGCCGTGCTTTTTGTCAATGCCTCCAATCACCATAATGAAAATGATGATGCTTCGCTGACCGGAAGGGCGCATTATTTTTTACTGTGGCAGGATGGATTGTTTTTACAGGAGAGAGGGATAAGGATCATGGACCTGATGGGTTACGATCCCCAGACAAAGGATACTTCATTAAAAGGTGTATATCAATGGAAGGAAGGCACGCATGGTCAGACCGAGATGTTGTATCATTACTACCCGGTATGGTTTTACCAGGCACGTAAACTACGCAAGTGGATCCGCGGATGACCAGGGACGAAAAAAAACGCATCTATATTACACTTTGTGATCAAGGCAGGATCACCGGGTTGTTTATGCAGCCGTGGTGGCTTGATGCGACCGGAAATTGGGACGTGGCCCTGGGAATTCGCAATGAACAAGTAGTGGGGGCTATGCCCTTTGCACCCCAGCAAACCTGGGGCTTAAAGAAAATCGGGATGCCGGCGATGACCCATCATTTGCGGTTGTGGATGGATAAGCCATCCGATATATCAGATCACAAATGGCTCACGCGCGAAAAGCAAATCATCTGGCTGATCATTGATGATTTGCCGTCCTATAGTTTTTTCTCGATGGTTTTTGAAGAACGAAGTTTCAATAACTGGTTGCCATTTTACTGGAAAGGCTTCCGGCAGGAAATGCGGTATACCTTTACCATCGGGCGTAGTCAATATGAAAATGAGAACTACAAATTGAACCGAAACTTAAGGCGTAATGTCAGGGAGGCGGAACATGAATTGACCCTTCGGCACGATGTTGATCTGACTTCGTTTTATGAAGTATGTAAGACCACTTACAAGCGGCAAAAAATGCGGATGCCATATTCCCCCGGTCAGTTCAAATCTATCGACTCGGCCATTCAGACACATCAGGCCGGGATTCGCATGGGTGCATATACATCGTCAAATGATCTCGTCGCCGTATCATGGCTGCTGTGGGATAAAGAGTGTGCGTATTACTTTATCGCCGGTGACAATGAGCAAGGCAGACAACAAGGCGCCAGTATTCTGTTATGCCACGAAGCCATCCGGATGGCCTTTGAAGACCGAAAGGTGAACACCTTCGATTTTTGCGGCAGTATGTTAGAAACCGTGGTGGATATGCGCAGGCAGTTTGGCGCGCAGGCACAGGGATTGATGAAAATCTGGCGGGCAAAACATAAATGGCTGGATGTGGCACTGACCCTTACGCGATGATCGAATTTCTATAAGCAAGCTTATGCCCATACTTTGCACCCTTCCGTGCAATTGGTACAGATATCAATTTTATCTCTGCCCTGAAGTAACTGTCTCCGAAACTGTGCATAAGCTTCGCCTTTCCAAATTTCCTTAAAGGAACGTTCACGCATATTGCCCATGCGGTGTACAGCGTCTTTATCAAAGCAACAAGGAACGACAATACCATCCCAGGTGATGACGGCAGCGTGCCAGAGCTTCCAGCATTGATTGAGCAACTTATTTTTCACACGCCACCGTCCATCTTTGCCTTCGTAGTATCTGCTGTATTTAGACTGATTGGGTATCAATTCATTGCCGTTGGCGTAGTCATATACCTGAGCAGTTTTTAACTTGACCTCATCTACGCCTATTTCCTTCGCGATGCGTTTTACTTCTTCGATCTGGTGTTCATTCGGTTTGACCACGAGCATCTGGAAGACAATATGCGGTGTGGCGGATCCTGCTTCTCGTTTGGCGGCTACCAGATTACGTGCACCTTGTAAGACATTTTCAAGTGATCCTTCTTTACGATATTGTTCATACACCTCCTGTGTGGAACCGTCAACCGCAATGATGATTCGGTCCAATCCCGATGCCACTGTTTTTTTAGCATGTTCCGGGTGGAGAAAATGTCCGTTGGTGGAGGTGATGGTATAGATGCCTTTGCGATGCGCATACTGCACCATATCCAGAAATTTTGGATGGATATAAGGTTCACCCTGGAAATAAAAGATGAGATAGACCAGGCGTTGATGCAGTTCATCCATTACTTTTTTGAAAAAGTCCTCCTTCATATTTCCGGTATCCCTGGAAAAGGCGCGCAGCCCGCTGGGGCATTCAGGACAACGAAGATTACAGGCGGTCGTGGGTTCGATAGAGATGGTCATCGGTGTGCCCCACTGAATCGGTCGCTTAAGCCATTTCGTCAATTGATAGGACGACCAGACCATACTGACATTGAGCAGTTTGACCAGTGTCAGTTTTGACACAAATCGAGTAGTGTCCTTGATCGAAAACATTGAAGTTTTTTAGGCTCCGAGATACCTTTCGCGGGCCACCTGGTAGTGATGCGCGGCATGTCCGCCCATGATGTATGGAAATGCAGAAGCTATGATCGGCAGGTTGTTAGCAATACCGGACCGTGAGGCCATCTCGTTTGTCATGGACCGCATCAGAAGTAAAGTCGCAGATCGTACCGCACGCCATTCCGCAGCCAGATCCGCAGGAGACAGGAGGTGATAGGCAGAATTTACAACATATACATCCTGATCAAATCCCGGCAATTTGTTTTCATCCCCGCGGCTGATCGCCATCATCCGGTATGCAAATACGCGTTCCGTATCTAAGACATGGCCAATGACCTCAGCCAGGGACCATTTTCCTTCCGCATATCTGAAAACCATCTGCGCCGGAGTGAGATTTTCAATCCAGTCCCCAAACCAATCGCGCTGCGTATGCAGGTAGGTTGTGATATCTACTTCAGGGAGTTGATTGATGTAGCGGAAATAATATTCAGGTGCGTCGCCTGTATTAGGATGGGGAAAGGTTGTGGAGGATTTCATGAGGTGAAGATAAGGTCTTTTTATGGGGTGATGAGGTGATGGAGTGATTGGGGTGAATCGTGAAACGTCAGTCGTCAGTCGTGAGTGGTCAAAGGTGAGTAGTGAGTGGTCAGTTGTGAGTAATAGTTTTTATGGCCATTATCAGATTTTAGTAACCCTCTGCTCTATGCCCTCTGCTCTATGCTCTATGCCCTTTGCTCCTTGCAAAACCACTACCTTTACGGCTATGAAATACCTCATCGTAGGCCTCGGAAATATTGGGGATGAATACACAGAGACCCGTCACAATGTGGGTTTTAAAGTGGTCGAAGCACTTGCGGCTTCACTGGAAGGTAGTTGGAAGAGTGTGACCCTTGGGAGTATGGCCGAGGTGAAACATAAGGGACGAATACTCCTCTTACTCAAGCCAAATACCTACATGAATCTCAGCGGAAAAGCCGTCAATTATTGGTTGCAGAAAGAAAAGATTTCGGTGGAAAACCTTTTAGTGGTGGTGGATGAAATTCAACTGGATCTGGGCACGATCCGGCTGAGAGGAAAAGGCACAGATGGCGGACACAATGGATTGAAAGACATCCAGGCACAACTCAATACCACGGAATACGCACGCCTGCGCATCGGTGTAGGCAAAAACTTTCATCCTGGTGGCCAGGTCAATTATGTATTGGGAAAATGGAATAAAGAGGAGTCAGCGCTCTTACCTGAAGTCCTTAAAGCCGGTGCTGAAGCCATCAAGACATTTGTATCCATCGGACTCAAGCGCGCCATGGATCAGGTCAATGCAACGGCCGCGCAATTAAAGCCGGAAAAAAAAGACTGATTATATAGCCACCTTGAAGGCAGCTTCAGTTTGATTAGGGTCTACCAGGTGATATAGCATCTCTGCATACATGACATGAGTCGATACCGTTTCCAGAAAGATATTGGACTTGGATTCTAATTTTTTAAAGGCCTCTTCCAGGTTTAAGTTTTCCTGACGTTCATACACGCATTGATTCATGTTCGCCAGGCGATCTGCCAGATAAACCTGTTCATATTGACCAGGCGTTGGACACAATATCGCTTTATGTCCTGTTTTGGCAAGGTCCATGAGCGTAGTGTATCCGCTTCGCGAAATCACAATAGAGGTTTCAGCCAACAAAGATGAAAGTGCGGACCTGCTCAGATATGGAAATATGGTCAGATTCCCGGTTTGTTGTACCGAGATATTGTCATCAGGCTTACCACGAACTATCGCGTATTTCCCGGGTAATGACGACAATTGTTTTGTAACGATTTGTTCAAAATTGGTGCGCTGAGGTTCTGGTCCTGAAATGACCGCTACCGCATCAAACCGGCCTGAAGTGGGTTGACAATGGAGTTCGGAAATAATACCGAGATAATATTTTGGCACAGGCGAAGTGTCAATACCTGAAAGATCTCCGGTGATATTATCAGGAGGTTCCTGATCCGGAATCCAAACTTCATTAAATTTTTTAAACCAGGATCTGATTTGCCGGCGGATATACGTATCCAGCAATGCATTACCGGTGAAGACCTGTAGCTGATGCGTGATCAATGCCGAAGGTACATCTGGTTGATAGCATCCATAACGGTTATCCGAGATGATACAATCGATCTGATGCCGCTTGACAATCGCCTTTGTGAGTTCGTGCTCCGTTTTGATCGTGCGCAGCATCCCCGTAGAGTGCCTGAGCATATTGATGGGCATGAACCGGCTTTCATATAGAATGCCGTAGCCTGGTAATTCGAGGACAAGTTGTTCAGGGAGTTCTTTGCGCAGCATCGTGAGCGCTTCACCATCGGACGCACATACGACCTCATGGCCGAGGTTGAGGTAGTGTCGTATCAGGGGT
The DNA here is from genome assembly GCA_964646645.1 of uncultured Saprospiraceae bacterium. GTDB lineage: Bacteria > Bacteroidota > Bacteroidia > Chitinophagales > Saprospiraceae > Opimibacter. The sequence goes on from CAZYHJ010000015.1 coordinate 11,542, forward strand.
AAGGAGCGACTGGCATGGCCCAATCCCCAGTTAAGTACAGGAAAAAAAATCTTCACACCCTTTGCATTGAACTGTTCAATTAAAATGCAATTGTACCTCCAATATTGTATACCCAAGGTAAAAAGAAAATCAATAAACGATCAACAGGAAGATAACAGGGATGAACGGGAGATGTTTCAGGTAGTAAATTTGGGCTTCCAGGTCAATACAATAAGGCTGGCCCGGTTCTTGGCATCCTCTGCCACCAGGCCCGTAAAGTGCTCATCCACCGTTTCAGAAAACAACTTAAGCCACCGGTCAAAGTGAGCCTCTTTAAGCGGCGTCATGCGATGCACTTTTTGATGCACCTCCATGGGATTGCCCTTATAGGTGTCGTTGCCCAGCAGCAGAAATTCCCAGAACGCATACATCCTTGGAAGATGATGAGGCCAATCGACCTTGACGACATCATTAAAGATGTATCCGATGGTATCATCTGCTTTCACTTTCTCATAGAAGGTGTCCACCAATAGTTTGATGTCCTCAGCAGTAGTAATGTCTTTCTTCACGGTCAACGGATTAGTATCCATTAATACAATCGAATCTCGTCGTTGTTCTTATCAAAAAACTTGTATTCATGAAGACTGAAGTCCCCATTGGCGGTAATTCTGATCCATCGTTGTTTTTTCAGCCACATTTTCTGCTGGAAATTAGGGAAGCCCTGTTTCAGGAATGCATTGACATAAGGATGTACTTCAATACGGAGACTGGTCTTTGGCCGGCTCTGCTGGATATATTCCATGTCGCGGATGATGTCATCCGTGATCAATACCGTCGGGTTTACTTTGCCGGTGCCGTTGCAGGTATAACATACTTCTGCCGTGTCAATTTTAACTTCAGGACGCACCCGCTGACGGGTGATCTGCATGAGGCCAAATTTGCTGAGTGGTAAGATGGTATGTTGCGCGCTGTCTCGTTTCATGAGCTCTTTCATTTGTTTCATGAGCTCATTTTTATTTTCCTGGCTCCGCATGTCGATGAAGTCAATCACGATGAGCCCCCCAATATCTCTGAGCCGGAGCTGGCGTGCGATTTCTTCGGCGGCTTCCAGGTTGACCGCGATGGCGGTACTCTCCTGGTCCTTGCGTTGCATTTTGGGTCCGGAGTTGACATCGACCACGTGCATGGCTTCGGTAGACTCGATCACGAGATAAGCGCCGCTGGGCAGGGTAGCTGTTTTTCCAAAGGACGATTTGATCTGGCGATTGACACCATAGGTATCAAAGACAGGCTTTTTCCCTTTGTATAAGGAGATGATGTCCTTCTTAGCCGGAGCGATATTGTCCAGGTAATCATGGATGTTATCATAGATCTCCTTATCGTTGACAATGATGTTGGTAAAATCATCATTGAGCATATCCCGAAGGATTGAACTAGTCTTATCAAGTTCGCTCAGCAGTTTGGCAGGCTGTTGCCGTTTGTAAAGTTGCTTATGGATCTGGCTCCATTTATCCAGGAGCTCCTTGAGTTCTTCGTGCAGGTCAGCCACTTTCTTGCCTTCTGCGGCGGTGCGTACGATGATCCCAAAATTTTTGGGGCGAATCGATTCGACAAGTAATTGCAGGCGTTTCCTTTCTTCCTGGCTGCTGACCTTTTTAGAGACGGCAATGGTATTTGTAAATGGAGTCAGGACGATAAAGCGACCGGGGATGGTGATTTCGCAACTTAATCTTGGGCCCTTGGTGGAGATCGGTTCCTTCAGGATCTGGATGAGGATGTTCTCATTCTTTTTGAGGGCCTGATCCACCTTTCCGGTTTTGATGATTTCCGGTTCGAACTCAAAATGGTCGAGGAGCGCGGTCTGCTGTTTGCCCTGGATGCTGTCTTCGGTATATTTCATGACCGTACGGAGCTTGGGGCCCATATCGGTATAATGGAGGAAGGCATCCTTCCGATGTCCAATATCCACGAAAACAGCGTTGAGGCTGGGCATGATCTTTTTGATCTTCCCCAGGAACACATCTCCTACAGAAAAATTGGTTTTAGTTTTTTGCTGGTGCAGTTCCACCAACTTCTGGTCCTCGACCAGGGCGATTTCGACCCTGGTGGGAGTACCCTGGACGATCAGTTCTTTGTCCATAAACGACCCTATATGCTCAATGGCATATCAGCAGTCGATGCCCGATGGGGGCAAATGATCCATACAATAGGCTTAACGGTCCCGCACACCCGGGAGATAAGCATTGATTGACGGCAACAGGGTATATCGTTAATTAATGCAGCGATGGTAAATCGGCAGGGCAGGTTAAACAGTTAACCATGAGCACATAAAGAAGACTTAAGGCATTCTTTAACGCTGCACTGCCGTCATAGCCAAAGGGCCATAGTAGTGGACATCGGACTGCGAGTGATGCCGGTTAAATTAATGCTTATCTGTTCTTCTTCTTGTGTCTGTTTTTTCTCAGACGCTTTTTGCGCTTGTGCGTAGCGATCTTATGTCTTTTTCTTTTTTTACCGCAAGGCATACTTCAAAAGATTATGTTTTTTACAAAGTTGTCATTTCTTACCGGCACAGATTCCGGAGAGCTTTTCAGCTTCAGCCGGCATATTCAGTGCCATATAAATTTCCTGTCCAAGACAGGCGATTCGTTGATCCTCGGGGGCCAAAACCAGAGCCTGTTCGATCCGTATTTTTGCCCGGTCATATTGGCCGGTTCTCACCGCCAGCCTGGCAAGTTGGAAGGGCGGAACCGGAGAATCCGGATACTTCGTGGCAAGGCCTGAAAGCATCTGTATTCCTTTCATAGGTTCACCCGGTTCCGGCAACTCGATATAACACAAGGCTTGATTGACCCGGTGTTCTATCACCTCAGGTTCGAGGGAGATCGCTTTTTCAAACGCCTCAATGGCCTGATCACGGACAAAACGTTTTTGTTTTTCTTCAAGTTCCATTTGAAGCCCTGCGGCAAAGGTGGTTCCGGTGATGGACCAGCCCATGGCTGAATTTTCGAGTTCAGCGACCTCCCTGGCGTACAAACCTGCAACCAGAGGGTTTTTCAGTGAAAACCAATGGCCGGAGAGTTGCTTGAGGATTGCCGCTTTGGAAGAATCATCCGGAGCGTGCTGCAACTGAGCTTCAAGGGTTTCCAGGTATTGAAGGTCTTTGGCTTCCAGCCCTTTTTTAGCTTCAGGGAGGGAGGTAGAGAGATCAAAGGCCTGGGAGGTCAGGGCTCTTGACGTTTCAAGAGCCTTTTTGGAAGATGGATATATATCAAACCCGAAATACAGGACGGCGAGTAAAATCAACGCGCCACCGATATAAAGGACCTGTTCTTTTTGTTTCACCCGAAAGACTATTCCTCAGGTTTCACCCCATCCTTTACCTCATCGACAAACACCTTGGCAGGTTTGAAAGACGGGATATAATGGGCCGGAATCTCGATGGAGACATTGTTTTTGATATGACGACCGACTTTTTTAGCTCTCCTTTTGGTGATAAAAGAGCCAAAACCACGGATATACACATTTTCATTTTTTGAAAGCGATGCCTTGATCTCGGAAAAGAATGTTTCCATGGTCACCAGGACGTCCACTTTGGGTACGCCTGTTTTCTCGGCAATGATGTTGACTAAATCTGCTTTTCTCATTACTCTGATTTATAGTAAGTTATGCCAATTGCAAGGCAAATCGGGAGGGCAAAGTTCTAAAATACTTTGGATAATGAATCATGGGGTTACACATTTTTATTTTGCTCATGCGTGTATAACCCGTTGGGGAACAGGTAAAAAATGGCAGGGGGGAGGTATGTAGAGACGCGATTAATCGCGTCTCTACATACCTCCCCCCTGCCTTATAAAGATTTATCTTCGTCCCATGATTCAATCCATGACCGGGTATGGGCGGGGTAGCGCCGCCTACAATGATATGACCGTGCACACTGAGATACGGTCTCTCAATTCCAAGATCACTGACCTGAGGATCAAGTTGCCGGTCAGCCTTGGGGAAAAGGAGATTGATCTCCGCAATCTGGTCCTGCAACGAACCCAACGGGGTAAACTTGAAATGGCAGTCACCTTTGAGGGGGACATGGCCCTGGATGATATCACCTATGATCGTGGACTGATCAAGAAGCATTTTAAAGAACTCAGTGATATCGCCAGCGAACTTGGGGTGGGCCCGGATCAAATCCTGCATGAGATCCTCAAATTGCCCAACGTCCTCAAGTCAAATGTGGATTCCACGATTGACAATTCGCTTTGGAATGCCATTCTGGAGGCGACCAATAAGGCCATTGACCAGCTCACCGTATTCCGCGAACACGAAGGACGTAGCTTATATAATGATCTGTTGCAGTCCGCGACCGCTATTCATGATATGTGCAATCAGATCGAACCGCACGACCGCGAACGCATGGCTTATGTGCGGACCCGGATGATGCAGAAGCTGGATGAATTTATCAATGGCGACCAGGTGGATCACAACAGATTTGAGCAGGAACTTATTTATTTTCTTGATCGACTGGATATCAATGAGGAGAAAGTACGCTTACAGCAGCACTGTACGTTTTTCATGGAAACCCTCAAGGGAGATATGGAAATGAAGTCTAAGCAACTCAATTTTATATCGCAGGAACTTGGACGGGAAATCAACACCCTCGGCGCCAAGGCCCAGTGGAGTCCGCTGCAGCACCTGGTGGTAGGGATGAAAAATGAATTGGAAAAGATCAAGGAGCAACTGGCCAATATCGTATGAGTGCTTCAGGCAAACTCATTGTCTTTACGGCCCCGAGTGGAGCCGGCAAAACCACCATTGTCCATCATATACTTGATGTGATTCCGGATACCTCGTTTTCAGTGTCCGCCACGACACGCCAGCGTCGTCCCAAAGAAGTCGATGGTGAAGATTATTACTTTGTTTCAGTCGAGATGTTTACCCACTGGATTTATGTTGAAGCGTTTGCGGAATGGGAGGAAGTGTATCCAGGCCAGTTTTATGGCACATTGAAATCCGAAATCAGCCGGCTTCATGATCAGGGGAAGCATGTCATCTTTGATGTCGATGTCAAAGGAGCAATGCACATCAAACAAATGTATCCGGAAGAAACGTTAACCGTTTTTATTAAAGTGCCTTCCATGGATGAACTCAAGCGCAGGCTGGTCGCGCGGGGCACAGATAATCCCGAGCAACTGAGGAAGCGATTGGCTAAAGCGGAGTATGAGTTGGGATTTGAAAGTGAATTTGATGTTGTCCTGGTCAATGATCAACTCGAGGTCACCCTGGTCGAAGCGGAATCAATTGTGCGAAATTTTTTACTTTAGTCCTGTGCAGGCATTAACCACAAACGGCGTACGGATCACGGTCGAAAGCGAATATCGACCCGGGCATTCTTTTCCTCATCGCTCGCAATACCTGCATATCTATACGATCCACATTACTAATTACAATGAGTTTCCCATTCAACTCATTTCAAGACATTGGGACATCACCGAAGCAGACGGTACCATCAAAGTAGTCGATGGCGATGGCGTTGTCGGCGAGCAACCTGTCATTGATCCGGAAGGCATTCACTCGTACAGCAGTTTTTGTGTTCTGGCGTTTCCCCTGGGGCGGATGTCAGGCTATTATACGATGGTCCGCATCGATACAGGTGTGGAGTTTAATGTGGACATCCCCGCGTTTCAACTCGAACAGCCGGATGTGCTCAATTAAAGAAGGTAAGAAAGTAAGACAGTGAGAGAGTAAGAGGGTTTTGATCCAACATTTCGCTGCGCAGCCCCGTCCCCTGTGTTGCTCTTTTCTCATCTTCCCGCATGCAAACCCCGGCGCGACCTGCACGTCCCTAAATCTTCATTTCGAATAGGTAGAAAACTCGTCGCTCGAAATTGTCCGAACGTTTCGAATGCGCCGTTTCAGGGTGCTCGTGCCATTAAAAAGGCAATTCAGATCCAGAATTAAATCACTTCGAATACCTTAAATCCTGTGCCGAAAAATTGTCTGAGCTGATTGGACGATTTGTTTCAAGCAGAAAACAGGACACATGGGTATCAATCACTTTCAAGAAACAAAATTTGAAAACGAACTAAGCGGGAAAGCAAAACTGAAAGCCACGCGAATGAACGGACGTCAAAGCGAGTTTTTTTCGGCACGAGGTTTTTGGTTCTTTTTTCCGGAAAAAAAGAACAAATACCCGTCGGGCAACGAAACAATATTCATGTGAGAAATCAAGCCTCATGCAGTACATGCAGCAAATCCGATTGCTTCATATACTGCCCCGGGCTTTCGTGGCTGAGGAGCCATCTTTTCATTTCGATACCGTAGGCATAGCCGGTAAGGCTGCCGTCCTTTCCGATGACGCGGTGGCAAGGAATGACGATGGGGAGTGGATTCATGCCATTGGCATGGCCGACGGCGCGGGTGGCATTGTGATGATCGATCACATCGGCAATCTCGGAGTAGGTGCGGGTGCGGCCATAGGGAATGAGTTTAACCATTTTCCACACTTCCTTGTGAAAGTCAGGCGCATCGCCAAAATCGAGTTTGAGATCAAATTCTTTTAAAGTGCCTGCGAAATAGGCCGTGAGTTGTTCGGCGCAATCGCGGAGGCAATCCGGTATTTCGGTGGATAGGTCTCCATGGGTATCTTCAGGTCGGAAACTGACGCGGCTGATGCCTTTTTCAGAACCTTCAATGCAGATAGGCCCGACAGGAGAGGAGATGATGATATGCTGGGTCATGGATAGATCAGGAATGGGTGAAATGAAGGCTAAATATAGAAAAAAAACGCATATAAAAGATTTGTATATTTTTAAGGACATCCCATCACCATGATTTTACATTCAGCATTTGAACCCGACCACATACCAACCAGTCGATTGATGCTTCGTTCGTTCGTGGAGGATGACATTGCCTTTGTGTTTAAGGGACTTTCTCATCCGGAGGTGATCCGATACTATGGTGTGCGCTATCGTACGCTGGAAGATACCCATATTCAAATGGAGTGGTTTGATTCCTTGCGCAAAGAAGGAACGGGAATCTGGTGGTTGATTGCGGATCATGAAGATCAAGTCGCTTATGGGGCGATTGGAATCAACAGCATTCATCCATTGCATCAGAAAGCTGAATTGGGTTTTTGGTTGTTGCCTGAATACTGGGGCAAAGGTATTGTGCCTGAAGCAGGAGAAGCAGTGATCCGATATGCGTTTGAAAAATTAAAACTGCATCGGCTGGAAGCTTTAGTGGAAACGGAAAATGAAGCATCGAAAAAGGTGTTGAGAAAATTAAATTTTAAATATGAGGGGACGATGGAGGAATGTGAGTGGAAGGATGGTGGTTGGATTAATCTTGAAATGTATGGCAGGATTCAACCCAGTGTTGGTTGATCAAGACAGCACGAATTGAGTAAGGGCAGGTTCTTAATGATTTCCTAAGGGCATTCCAAACACGAAAATTTAGTTTAAATCCCTATATTTACGGGCTTGAAACGCAATTTCTCCATATTGCTGTTATCTGTATTCATGGTTTCTACCACTGAATTGTACCAGTTGGCTAAGCTGCCACTTTTGGTAGAGCATTTCAATGAGCACCGTCAGGAGAATTCAAATATGACATTGTGGGCATTTCTTTGCATGCATTATGATTATGCAGCCAAGAAAGATGAAGATTATGCCAAGGACATGACGTTGCCATTCAAGGCCAATGACAGCATGATCCATGCTACCATAGCCGACTTTATCCCGAACAACATTTCTGTTGCGATCACTAAAATTATTTACGCTACTTCTGTTCAGGTTGTGGCGTTTGACGAATCAAATTTCCATTCGTCTTTCTTTTCCAATATCTGGCAGCCGCCGAAATCCTGTTAATTCATTTGTTGAGTTGATGCTGGCCACAAACACCTGTTGTGTTTGTGTCTGTACGCATTTGTCCATTAATCAAATTTGAATTACAAGATTATTTTATGCTTACTAAAATCATTGAGTTTTCCATACGGAATAAACTCATCATCGGGCTGTTTATCATTGCCCTCATAGGATATGGCAGTTACCAGGCGACCCTGTTGCCAATAGATGCGGTGCCTGACATCACCAACAATCAGGTGCAGGTCATTACTGTTGCCCCCTCGTTTGGTGCAACCGATATTGAACGCTTAGTGACCTTTCCCATTGAGCAAGCCAACAGCAACATCAGTGGTATCGTTGAGATCCGAAGCTTCTCCCGATTTGGTTTATCGCTTGTCACCATTGTATTTGATGATGATACCGACATTTATTGGGCGCGTCAGCAAGTCGCTGAGCGATTGCAAAAAGTACAAACAGAAATACCACCGGGAATAGGTACTCCCGAACTCGGACCCATATCTACAGGATTGGGTGAAATCTACCAGTATGTGATAAGACCAAAGGAGGGATTCGAGGATCAGTATGATGCTACTGAACTCAGGACGATACAGGACTGGATCGTAAGGAGACAACTACTCGGTGTGGATGGAGTGGCAGAAGTCAGCAGTTTTGGCGGAAAGCTCAAACAATACGAAATCGCTGTTCACCCAAGTAAACTTCAATCGTATAACATTACGATCAATGATGTATTCATGGCGGTTGAAAAAAACAACCAGAATACCGGAGGGGCCTACATAGAAAAGGGACCTTCGGTGCTCTTCATCCGAAGTGAGGGTTTAATCAGTAGTAAAGAGGAAATTGAAAACATTTATATCAAGACCACTTCCAGTGGAACGCCACTCTTTATCAGAGATGTTGCAGAAATAAAAATCGGATTTGCCACACGGTACGGGGCCATGTGTTATAATGATCAGGGTGAAGTGGCTGGTGCTGTAGTGATGATGCTCAAAGGCGCTAACAGCAGTAAGGTGATCAAGAATGTGAAAGAGCGCATTGCGCAGATCGAGAAGACACTTCCGGAAGGGGTCATCATTGAACCCTTTCTGGATCGCACTAAAATGGTCAATAATGCGATTGGTACGGTTGAAAAGAACCTCATGGAAGGTGCCTTGATCGTGATCTTTATCCTGGTCATTTTTCTGGGAAGCCTGAGAGCGGGATTGCTTGTGGCGTCCGTCATTCCGCTGGCGATGTTATTCGCCATTATCCTGATGAATACGTTTGGTGTCAGTGGTAATCTGATGAGTCTTGGTGCCCTGGATTTCGGATTGATTGTGGATGGGGCAGTCATCATCGTGGAAGCTGTGATGCATCAATTGACACACAGTAAAAAGTTTGCTCACATAGACCAACTCTCCGGAAAAGAGATGGACCATGAGGTGACATTTTCGGCAAGTAAGATGATGAATAGCGCTGTCTTTGGCCAAATCATTATCCTGATGGTCTACCTCCCCATCTTTACCCTGGAAGGCATTGAAGGGAAGATGTTCAAGCCCATGGCTCAAACAGTTGCCTTTGCGCTTTTGGGTGCTTTTGTACTTTCCCTCACCTATATCCCGATGATGAGTGCCTTGGTGTTGAGCAGAAAAATTAAGCATAAACCCAATATTTCGGATAGGCTCATGTTTCAGATCGAAAGAGCCTATCAACATGCGCTTTCGCGGATATTAAATTTTCCGAAAACAGTACTGGTTGCCGTATTGGTCTTGTTTGGCGGTTCCATCTATACGCTTTCCATGCTTGGGGGTGAGTTTATTCCGGCGCTGGAAGAGGGAGATTTTGCTGTGGATACGAGAGTATTGACGGGCAGCAATCTGACAGCTACGATTGAGCGCACACAACAAGCGGCGCATATTCTTAAAACACGGTTTCCCGAGGTGGAAAAAGTAGTAACTAAAATCGGAAGTGGCGAGGTGCCTACCGACCCCATGCCTATGGAAGCCAGTGATATGATGGTCATTCTGAAGGATAAATCTGAATGGACTTCGGCGACATCCTTTGATGAACTTGCTGAGAAGATGGGTGCTGCGCTTGAAGACGTTCCCGGTATTACGGCAGGATTTCAGTATCCAGTGCAGATGCGGTTTAATGATATCATGACCGGATCACGCCAGGATGTGGTCTGTAAAATATTCGG
>CAZYHJ010000015.1:21565-47178 GCA_964646645.1 uncultured Saprospiraceae bacterium
AGAGGATCTGGATACGCTCGCCTATTATGCTGATCAATTAGGAGCTATCGTCAACACGGTTCAAGGCAGCGAAAATACATTTGTTGAGCCGGTGACAGGGATGCCGCAGATTATCATTGACTATCATCGGGGAGCAATAGCACAGTTTCGTCTGAATATTGAAGATGTCAACAGGGCAGTAAATACCGCTTTTGCAGGACAGAGTTCCGGCCTGGTGTTTGAAGGAGAGAAGCGCTTCGAACTCGTTGTCCGCTTAGAAACGGATCAGCGAAAGAGTTTGGAGGACGTCCGGAACCTCCTGATCCCAACACCGCTGGGTACACAAGTCCCGCTCTACCAACTGGCGGATGTGACCATACGGAACGGACCTAATCAGATACAGCGGGAAGATGCAAAACGCCGGATCGTGGTAGGATTTAATGTAGGTGGCAGGGATGTACAAAGCATCGTCCATGAGCTCCAGGATAAGGTGGATGCACAGTTGAATTTACCGGTGGGATATTACATTACTTATGGAGGGGCATTTGAAAACCTGATTGCCGCGCGTCAACGACTAGGTATAGCCGTACCCATTTCACTGGTAATGATATTCCTCCTTCTCTTTTTTGCCTTTAATTCCATGCGGCATGGATTGCTGATCTATACTGCGATACCATTGTCCGCTATTGGTGGAATTTTCTTTCTTGCGTTTCGGGGTATGCCATTCAGCATCAGCGCGGGTGTTGGGTTTATTGCATTGTTTGGCGTAGCCGTGCTCAATGGGATCGTATTGATTGCGGAATTTAATCGCTTAAAGCATGATGGCCTCACAGATCTTCATCGTATAGTATTAATGGGTACCAAAGTGAGGCTGCGTCCTGTGATGATGACTGCTTTTGTGGCTTCGCTTGGTTTCTTACCGATGGCGTTGAGCCAGGGTGCCGGAGCGGAGGTACAGCGACCGTTAGCTACGGTAGTCATTGGCGGATTGCTCATCGCTACATTGCTGACGCTCTTCGTTCTGCCGGTGCTCTATATCATGTTTGAAAAATCAGGGAGGAGCAATAGTAAAAACAAAATAGGGATAGTGGCGTTCCTTTGTGCTGTTGCATTCTTAAATGAGTCTACCGCCCAGGACAGCCTTACCCTGGAGCAAGCCATTAACCTGTCGCTTCAAAACAATCTGCAGATTAAAAGTGAAAAGCTAATCGCAGAATACCATCAAAAACTTTCTTCTGTATCCGGAATATTACCGCAGACAGGTTTTACCGCTGAATTTGGGCAGATCAATAGCGCATATGGAGATAACCGGTTTGGTATTTCTCAATCATTAAGTTTTCCTACTGTTTATGCCAGGCAGAGAAAGGTGAATGAAGAAGAATGGAAATCCGCAGTGCTTAGTGTTTCGCTTCGGGAGGAAGAGACAAAAAGAGCTGTGATCCATTTTTTCTATACCATGCTTGTCCTTAAGGAGAAGGAAAAATTGTTGAAGGAAGTGGAACGCAGTTATGCTGCCTGGCTTGAGAAGGCAGAATGGCGTGTATCGCTGGGAGAAAGTTATGCCCTGGAGAAAACGACTGCCGGTATCCAGCTAGGAGAGATTAGACAACAATTGAGTGCCTTGCAGTATGATATGGACGTCGTTACGATACAGCTACAGCTGTTGCTTCACACCACTGATCCAATAGAACTTTCCGCATCATCCCTGAAATTGGAGGATGAATTCTTAAAAGATAGCTCAATGATTTTGATTCATCCTCAGCTTCGTATGTATGCCCAACAGCAAGTCATAGCCAGGTCAGTGACTGAATTTGAAAAATCAAAACGACTTCCTGAGCTCCAATTCGGGTACTTCAATGCCAGTATGCAAGGCACAGGTGCAGATGATGTCTATTATACCGGGTCAAAACGGTTTAGTGCCGCTCAAGTAGGGATAGGAATACCTATTTTTCAACACGGGCAAAAAACCATCACCGAAGCATCAAAAATCAAAGAAGTAGTAGCTGAAACTCACTTTGAACAACAGAAACAAAACCTGATTGCCGCTTATCGCGAAGCCAGCATGAAACACCAGATCAGTGCTCAAGCCGTGGCCTTTTATGAAAATGAAGGGTTACACGATGCTAAATTAATCAGGGAGACCGCCGACCGGCAGTTCGACAGGGGAGAGATTGATTTTTTACAATGGATGATGCTGATCCATCAGGTCATTGCCGTGCATGCTCAATATCTGGATGCTTGTATGCAGCTGAATGAAAGCATCATCACTTTAAATTATTTAACCTTTAATCAAAATTGAAATGAAACCTATTTTCATCTTTATCATACTCGCCGGAGGGTTGGTCGCATGTGACAAGGCAAACCGTGATGCAGCATTACCACCTGCCGTTGAGCAACCAGAGGATATTGTGACCATGTCAGAGGCTCAGCTGGCATCTGCCCAGATTGAACTTGGAAGGGTTACGGAAACGGAAATTTCCACCAAACTAAAAGTGAACGGAGTTGTGGATGTGCCTCCCCAAAACCTGGTATCCATCAGCATGCCCCTCGGGGGATATCTCCGAAGCACTCACCTGCTTCCGGGGAAATTTGTGAAGAAGGGCGAAATCATCGCCACCATGGAGGATCCGCAATATATCCAGATACAGGAAGATTACCTGGTCACCAAATCAAACCTTGATTATGCGGAGGCAGAATATAAGAGGCAAAAGGAGTTGTTTGAAATGAAATCGACCAGTGAAAAAATCTTTCAACAGGCACGGATGGAATATGACAACCAAAAGATCAGTTTAAGTGCGCTTGAGGAGAAAATGAAGCTGATACATATTGATCCTGTAAGTCTCAATGAGAAAAACATGTCCAGCAGGATAAATTTATATGCCCCCATTCACGGCTATGTTTCAGCCGTGAAGGTTAATATCGGCCGGTATGTGGCGGCAACAGATGTACTTTTTGAATTGATCAATCCGGAGGATATCCATTTAAATTTAAGGGTATTTGAAAAGGATATTGACAGGCTATCACTGGGACAACCTGTTACCGCTTACACCCTTCACCAACCTGACAAGAAATATGAATGTGAGGTGATGCTGATCAGTCAGGTGCTTTCTGAAGACAGAACGGCGGAAGTGCACTGTCACTTTGAAAAATATGATAAGCAACTCCTTCCCGGAATGTACATGAATGCAGAAATTGGCATTACAAACCAGCATGTTTACGCCATTCCTGAGGAAGCAGTTGTTCAATTTGAAGGCAGGAATTTTCTTTTTCTCGCTGTTTCTAAAAATACGTTTCAAATGGTGCCGGCGGAAACAGGGATCATGGAAAAAGGACTTGTCGAAATTAAAAACGGGGACAAGTATTCAGGAACGGAGGTCGTAACCAAAGGGGCATATACCTTGTTGATGGAGTTGAAGAATAAATCTGAAGGATAGACTAATGCTTCTTTATTCGTGAAGATGGGTATTTCCGTTATTCCAGGTATACCCATCTTCTTTCTTAAAGTATAATATCCCCGAAACACCAAAGGTTGACAGAAAGTATCGATACTTTGATTACTGATGGAAAAGCATTTACACCACGGAAAACTGTAATACCCCGGGTTAGATTTTTCTTTCTGGGAAAACAGGATATTGGTGGTGTAACCATGTACACGCTAAAGTCTTACCTTTGCATCGTCATCAATATGACAATTCATGAAATTTATTATTCTCTTACTGGCCATCTACCTTTTTTACAGGTATTTCCTTCGTCAGCCCAAGCCTATCCAGCCCCCTCAGGAACCGGACCTCTTTATCCCTCATGAAGAGGTAAAAAAGGAAGATGAAAAAAATAAGTGAACTGATCCTCTATAAGGATCACCATCTCATCGCGCTCAACAAGCCGGCTGGTTTGCCTGTTCAGGATGACAAGACCGGGGATCCTTCTGCCCATCGCATGGCCATGGCCTATGCGCACAGAGACCTGTACCTCGTCCACCGGCTCGACCGCTGGGTGAGTGGGGTCGTTGTCTTTGCCAAAACAAAAACAGCTGCAGCAGCACTCTCCAAACAATGGGAGGAGCATAAGATCAAGAAAATCTATCTCGGCATCGTGCCCGAAGCAGATATCCCTCCAACCGGTGAATTGCGCCACTATCTGACCTACGACAATAAGTTAAATATTACCTACGCCAGCAGTGAACCTAAGCCAGGCGCTGATGAGGCTATTTTGCATTATGAGGTGCTGCAACATCTGGATCACTTCATGGTCCTTCGCATAGATTTGATCACCGGCCGCAAGCACCAGATCCGTGCCCAACTGGCAGCGCTTGGAGTGCCGATTCGCGGAGATATAAAGTATGGATCAAAACGTACTAATCCCGATGGGGCAATTGATCTGCATGCGTATAAATTGATTTTTCAGCATCCCGCACGACCGGAGTATAAGAAGATTATTGCCCCGTTGCCGGAGGAGGGACTGTGGAAGCATGTGAATGGTGAGTTGTGAGTTGTGAGTTGTGAGTTGTGAGTTGTGAGTTGTGAGACGTGAGACGTGAGACGTGAGACGTGAGACGTGAGACGTGAGACGTGAGACGTGAAATTTTAGGGCATTAAATTATAAAATCTATAACCTCAATAACCTTATAAACATTCTAACCTCCTAATCTTCTAATCTCCTAACCTCAATAAACCAATAAACTTATAAACCTTCTAAACTCCTAACCTCCTAATCTCCTAACCTCAATAAACCCATAAACTTATAAACTCATAAACCCATAAACCCATAAACACAACAATGAGCAACCAACAGACTCCACACACCGACATCGGCCAACTCGGCGAATTTGGTCTCATCGACCGGATTAAATCGCATTTTAAAATACAGAGGAGCGAAACGATTAAAGGCATTGGCGATGATGCTGCAGTGCTGGATTATGGTGGCGAGCCGGTCATCGTGAGTACCGATCTGCTGGTGGAAGGGATTCATTTTGACCTGATGTATCATCCATTGAAACACCTGGGATATAAGGCGGCGATCGTCAATCTCTCTGATATCTGTGCGATGAATGGGGTGCCAAAGCATATTACAGTGTCGATCGCACTGAGCAATCGTTTTTCAGTAGAAGCAGTGGATGAGTTGTATGAAGGCATACGTATCGCGTGTGAAGCATATGATGTGGATCTGATCGGGGGGGACACAACGGCGTCGCCCCGTGGACTTACGATAAGCATCACCGCTCTGGGCTCTGCACCAAAGGAGCGCATTACATATCGCAGTGGTGCCAAGCCCGGAGATATCCTATGTGTCACAGGAGATTTAGGTGCAGCCTACCTTGGATTGCAAATCCTCGAAAGAGAAAAGCAAGTCTATCTCGCCCATCCTGAGATGCAACCGGAACTATCAGAAAAGAAATATCTCATTGGCAGGCAACTAAAACCTGAAGCCAGGTTGGAAGCTGTCAAATATTTTGAAAAGCAGGGACTGTTGCCAACAGCGATGATTGACATCTCCGATGGCCTTGCCTCAGACCTGATGCATATCTGCAAAGCATCAGGCACAGGCGCTTTTATTGAAGAAGCACAAGTGCCTATCCATGACGAAGCACGCATGCAGGCGATGGAGTTTCACCTGGATCCGATCACTTGCGCATTGAGTGGTGGAGAGGATTATGAATTATTATTCACAGTCGATCCGAAAGATCTGGACAAGGTGCGTTTTATGGACAGTGTATACATCATCGGTGAGATCGTGCCAAAGGAAGATGGAATTATGCTTCACACTTCAGGCGGGCAGCGTCATCCGATTACGGCACAGGGTTGGAAACATTTTTAAATATTAATTACGAATTATGGTTCGGCCTGCTTTACGCATCCTCGTGCTACAGCTCACCAACCGCGAATTACGAATTTTATTATGCTCATAGTCAAGGGAAGTCCCCTTTAGGGGATTTAGGGGCCCACAGAGCAATTCGAATTTAGCGAACTCGTAATTCGTAATTACTAATTCGTAATTTTAAATTGAATATAGGTGATCTTCCTTCTATCTTTGAGATGCATGCCTTCGTAGAATGTTTTGTGGGCCAGTTCAGGGAAATCTAATGGGGTGCTGTAAATATCGGAGTGAGCATAAAGCACCTGGCATCGTGGATCGCTGTGGATGACATCGAGGGTATATTCATAAAGTAACCAGGAATCCGTTTTGAGATGCATGAGCCCTCCTGGTTTTAGGAATTTACGGTAACGGTCAAGGAAAGGAGGTGAAGTCAACCGGCGGGTGGCTTTATGTTCGAAGGGATCAGGAAACGTGATCCAGATCTGATCGACCTCTCCGGGCGCAAAGAAGCGTTCGATAAACTCAATACGGGTGCGCAGGAATGCCGCATTGGGAATATTGTTTTCCAAACCGCGTTTGGCTCCTCTCCAGATACGTGCGCCTTTGATATCCACGCCTATAAAATTACGGTCGGGATGCGCCTGGGCCAGTGCCAGTGTATATTCGCCTTTTCCGCAGGCCAATTCAAGTGTGATGGGATGATCATTTTTAAAATGATGTGCGGCCCATTGACCCCTCAGGTCTATACTATTGCCTTCTTCGTTGGAAAGTGCATGAATATCAGCAGGCGTTATTTCATACACATTCGGAAATGTAGCTACCTCAGCGAATCGTTTCAGTTTGCTCTTACGTCCCATCGGTGCAAAACTAAAAATGAAAAATGAAGATTGAGATTTACTCCAACGGATTCGTATAGCAGGGGCACTTATTTTTTTTTACTTTCACGGCTGATTATATCCCAGCGCAGCAGATGGCCAAAAAAGCAGTAAAACCGGAGAAAGAAATCCTCTTTGAGAGGGAGTTGCTGCCCCATGTCAATGCCTTGCATACGTTTGCCTATCACCTGACGTACAACCAGGATGATGCAGACGACCTGGTGCAGGACACCTACATGAAGGCCTACCGGTTTATTGACAAGTACGAGAAGGGAACTAATGCTAAAGCCTGGTTGTTTAAAATCCTCAAGAACGCCTATATAAACGAATACAGGAAGAAGGTAAAGCAACCCACCAAGGTTGATTTTGAAGAGATTGTCGCCTATCATGACACAGACGATGACCGGATATCCGGATACAGCGATCTGCGGGAGGAAATTTTCCTCCACATGATGGGAGATGAGGTGACCACGGCGATCAACAGCCTCCCCATTGATTTTCGTACGGTCATCCTGCTCTGTGATATTGAAGGGTTTACCTACGAGGAGATAGCCAGTATCATTGACGTTCCGATCGGTACGGTTCGGTCCCGGCTTTTCCGGGCACGAAACTTGCTCAAGGAAAAGTTGACCGATTACGCCCAGAAGCATGGATATGCGGATGTCAGAGGCCAGAAACGTCAGCAACGTGAATCATCCACATCCCCTAAAGACCAGAAGAAACAAGAATAACACCGGTAGAAAACAACAGGTATGGTCATTAAAGTTTATTCTTATTTCCTGATCACTCAGGAGGCATAAATGCGGAAATCATGAAGCAACTCAACGTTAGCGAAGACGTGCAAAAGCAGGTTGGTATGTATTTTGACCAGGCCCTGGATCCCCAATCCAAAGACGAGTTTTTACAAAAGGTCAATGCGGACCCCGCTTATTATCAGGCCTTCCAACGCGAGCAAGCCATCCGGGACCATCTCAAAAAAAGTATCCACCGACCAGATACCTCCTCCCAGTTGCTCAAAGCCATCAAAAACCAGATCAAACAAGGGTAAGGGCACAAAAACTTGTGCCACTACTGATTGATTTAGCCGGTTTTTTGGCTGGTGAATGTCTATTTTTGCCCGAAACAAGGCAGGATGAAACATTTACTATTGACCTTCTTTTTGGGACTGGTCTTTTTTAATCTACTTCATGCCCAGGTATACACTAACAAACCTGTGGGTCAGAAGAGTGAGGAACTGGTGGACAGTCTCAAGTCAACCCCCTATCCATACGCATTACCTATTTGGGGTGACAAAGCCACCGCGCTTGGATTTGATTTGCCGTATTCCGCCGGGTTAAGTGTAAATTATCTGACACAGGAATCGGAATTGGTGATCAATAACATTATGGTTGGTTTCAATGGCGGTCCTCAGATTGATATTGATGAGATCATCCGGATTGATGAGGCCTTAGCACAAGCAAGCGCCATCAACGTAAGGCCGGATGTTTGGGTTTTTCCTTTCCTCAATGTTTATGGTATACTTGGAAAAGTATCTTCGTCTACAAAGATTGGTGCTGGAATTTTTCTGCCGGACACCTCCAATGTCTGGAATGAAGTAGCTTCATTTGGAACCACAGCCAAATTTAATGGCACAGTGATGGGCCTTGGGATCACACCCACTATGGGGGTTGGTGGGGGCTGGATTGCCCTGGATATGAATTTTGCCTGGACCGATGTTGATGCATTGGATAAGCCGGTAAAAACCTTTGTATTTGGTCCCAGATTTGGAAAGACGTTCAAGTTCAAACGTCCGCAACATCAGATCGCACTCTGGGCCGGTGGTTTCCGGGTGAAGTTTTCATCTGAGACCAGCGGATCACTTCCACTGATTGATTTGTTTCCCGGGGCGGATATCCAGGGAAAAGTCGATGGGGCGATCATGAATGTGGAAGAGAAGCAAATGAATGTAGATGAATGGTGGAGTGGTTTGACGCCAATAGAGCAAGCGAACCCCGTCAATAAAGCAAAGTATGAAACGGCCAACAGGGTATTGAACACGGCTGGTGAATTGTTGAATGGAATAGATGGAGCATTAAACGATGGAAACACAGCCACCGTAGATTATTCCCTGGATAAATCATTGAAGGACGCATGGAATTTTATCATCGGCACACAATATCAGCTCAATAAAAAATGGATGATCCGTGCGGAGTATGGATTTCTGGGGTCACGTACCCAGTTCCTCACTTCCCTCCAATATCGGTTTGGTCTTTAAACCACTTATGCTATGCTCAAAAGGCACTTATTGTTTCTTCTCATGGCCATGCCCTTTATGGGGCATAGCCAGGTACTGATTTCGATTTTGCTGGGAGATAAACTCAATTCAGGCAAGTTAGAGTTTGGATTGGAAGGCGGATGGTCACTGTCAAACCTCAGCGGTGTGGATCCATCGAAAGGACATTCCAATTATAATCTTGGATTCTATTTTGATATTGCTACCAAAAATCCCGCATGGTTGGTGAGTACGGGTGTCCGCGTTAAGTCCACCATGGGTGCAGAAGGTATCAATGTCTATTCATTGAATAATGCAGATCTGGACGCAGTCTTTGCCAGCGGCAATGTCACACGGAAACTGAATTATTTCAATGTCCCGCTGATGATGAAATACAAAATCAGCAGTCATGTATATGCGCAAGCCGGTATCCAATTGGGGCTCGGATATAAAGGCACTGACGTGTTTACCAATTCTATAGAAGAGGACGAGGATCTCTCATATAAGGTGAGTATTAAGAAACAATATCACCCGCTTGATGGCGGATTGTGTGCCGGCATCGGATACAGGCTCACTGGTGGAAATGGCATGAATATAGGTTTGCAATACTACTATGGCATGGTAGATGTCCGCATTTCAGATGCATCTCCCGATGAGTTTAACCGTACATTATACATCAACGCCGGCATTCCCATTGGCAAGGGTAAGGCGATGGAGAAAGCTGAAGGCCAGCAGTAATCGATCTGCTCCATGAATATCAATCAGCTACCCATTTTACTACTTCTAGGTATCACTATTGGCCTGGTCATTCTGGCCATTGAGATTGGGTATCAATTTGGTCTTTGGGCCCGCAAAAGAAGGAAAGAGGAAACAGAATCTTCCGTGGCTTCCATCACCGATTATGTCATCGGGCTGCTTGCATTCATACTGGCATTCACCTTTGGTATTGTGACAGAGCGTTATGAGACACGTAAATCATTGGTGCGTGAAGAAGCCAATCTCATCCGCACCGCGTTTCATCGAGCTGATTTTCTTCCGGATTCAGAACAGGTCACCACAAAATTGTTGCTGATCGAATACACCCGGCTTAAAATCGATGCCGTGCACTCAAAGGATATGGATAAGATTCATCAAGCCATGACCAGGGGAGAGCAAATACTGGATACGATTTGGGACAATGCCGTGACGCATGCCTATCGGGATATGAATTCTGATGTAGCCGCCATGTATATCGAATCCATAAATGATGTGGAGAATATTGGCGCTTCCAGGGTTGTGGTGGGCCTCCATACCCGGTTACCACAGGGATTATGGGAGTTTATGCTTTCGCTTATTCTTTTGGGAATGGTGGCGATTGGATATAAGACCGCTATTTCGGGATCGCGCAGATCATGGATGTCGCTGATCCTGGCTGTTTCCTTTGGCTTAGTCATTATATTAATTGAAGTCCTGGATCGATCACACAATCACCTGATGCCTGTGTCGCAATATCCCTTAGAGCATTTATTAAAATATCTCGAAAGTCATGTGGACCATGGCCTCATTCGATAAATCAGTTCGTTGAAATTACAAGCTCAATCTCACCATTCATTTATTTCCACCATTATTCTATTGGTGCTTGTCATTCTTGGATGTGACTCATCCAACGAGGGGCACATTTCTGCTCCTGCTGCTTTTGTGGGTAGCCAACAATGTAAAACCTGCCATAAGGAAGCCTACGATGACTGGCTGACCTCAGATCATTTTTTGGCGATGCAACCGGCCAACGATACGACCGTACTTGGAGATTTTAATGATGTCGTTTTGGAAGCGGATGGCATTCAATCCCGTTTTTTTAAGCGGGAAGGAAAATTTATCATTCATACCGAAGGCCATGATGGCAAGTATCATGATTTTGAAGTGCTGTATGCATTTGGGTATTTTCCACTGCAGCAATATCTCATAGCCTTTCCGGGAGGTCGTATGCAAGCCACGCGTGCCAGTTGGGATACACGGGAGAAGAAGTGGTTTCATCAATATACAGGCCAAACTATTGCGCATTGGGATTGGTTGCACTGGACCGGCAATGCGCAGAACTGGAATACCATGTGCGCTTCATGTCACTCGACCAACCTGGTCAAGGATTATTCCGACAGTACAGATACCTACAATACGACCTGGGACGAAATCAATGTCAGTTGCGAAAGTTGTCATGGACCCGGCAGTACTCACATCTCCTTTATACAAAGCGGCGCATATGAGAAAGGTAAGCGTATACCTAATGCAGGATTTTGGTACGGTCGCGATACGATTGCTCAACTTCAGCTCAATACGTGTGCCAGTTGTCATGCCCGAAAAACGGATGTCACTACATCCTGGCAACATTCCGGTGAGATATTGGACAATCTGATTCCCCAGGTCATCAGCAGTGATTTTTATTTTGCGGATGGTCAGATTCGCGAAGAAGTTTATGAATATGGCTCGTTTACGCAGAGTAAAATGTTTGCCCATAATGTGAGGTGTTCGAGCTGTCACAATCCTCATTCCGGTAAAGTCAGACTGGAAGGAAACAATCTTTGCCTGAGTTGTCACAAGGCTGAGTACGCCACACGGCAACATCATTTTCATCAGGAGCATGGCGAAGGGAGCTTGTGTGTCAATTGTCATATGACGACGAGGACCTACATGGGAAATGACCACCGCCGTGATCATAGTTTTAGGGTACCCCGACCGGATCAGACGGTTCGATATGCCACACCTAATGCCTGCAACCAGTGTCACAAAGACAAACCCGCTGCATGGGCAGCGGAAAAAGTCGTTGAATGGTATGGTCCGACGCGGAAGCACCATTTTTCCGATGATCTGATACCCGGTAGTTTGTTGAATGATCAAAGTGAAATGCATCTGGTCAGATTGATCGCGGATACAACACAGCCTGAAATAGCGAGAGCAACGGCAGCCTATTACCTTGGGCAAATTCAAACGCAAGGAGCTGTGGATGCACTTTTAGAAGCCATTGACGATTCAAAAGCCCACCTGCGATACAGTGTTATCCGGTCGTTGGAAAATTTTCCATCTGATTATTGGAAAGCAAAGGCCCTTGATGCCCTCAATGACCCCGTTCGGTCGGTAAGGATAGCATCGGCAGATTTATTTCACAGGATAGGTCAGGATCAGATTCCTTCCACGCATAAGGCAGCCTTTACGGCTGCACAGACTGAAAATCTTACGTTTCTGCAGTCACAAACGGATTTTGCGGTAGGGAATATCATGCTTGCCGATTATCATATGCAAGGCGGCCATTATCAGGAGGCCATACAATACTATAGAAAAGGTTTGCGGAAGGACAGTCTGATGAATTATGCCCGGCTCAACCTGGCTACCACCTATAATCTGGTATCAAGAAATGAGTCCGCTCTGGCCGTACTCAAAGATGCTTCAAACATTGATCCGCTCAACGGACAGATAGATTACAACCTCGCATTGTTACATTACGAAATGGGGCATCTTACTGAAGCCGGTATTGCTTTTCAACAAGCCATCCGAAAAGGAGTATATGATCCCGGAGTGTATTACAACTTCGGATTGCTCCTCCAGGAATCAGGGCAATTAGAAAAGGCAGAGGAGGTCATGCTGGAAGGCATTCGCTTGTCGCCTCAGGCTACTTCAATACGCTATGCTTTGGCCGTTCTTTATCTTCAGACTCAACGAGCGGAACTTGCCCGGGAACACATACAGGTCCTGAAGCAACTGGACCCGGCTAATCCTGAGTTCCAGGGATTGTTTACTCATCCTGACCTGCAGCAGTGATGTGAATCATCGGATCTCTCCGAATCCGACATTGTAAACTCAACAACCCTTATCGTACATTTGAAGGCATAAATCCAAACAAGATGAAAACAATCCCCTTTTGGCTCTGTCTAGGATTTTTCGCTTTAATGGTGGGCATCCCTGCATCTCATGCACAGGATAGTCTGAAAATGGAGAAAAGCCGAAAAAACATCATACGTTTAAACCTGACGAATCCTTTGATTTTTGGAGACCAGTCTCTGGTCCTCGGGTATGAAAGGGTGCTGAGTAAGAATAAAAGTTTTTCAGTCAATTTTGGTCAGGCCTCCCTACCTAAGTTTGGCCTGTTCGATTTTGGAGATAGTTCGACAGTGCAGATTAACAAGGCTGTGAAAGACAAGGGATTTAATCTCACTGCTGATTTTCGCTTTTACCTGACTTCGGAAAACAGACACAATGCTCCGAGGGGGGTATATGTAGGGCCCTATGTATCTTATGTCTATATGGGACGTGAGAACACATGGACCCTCAATACCGAATCGTTTAAGGGTGATGTCAAGAGCGACCTCAATTTTGACATGTTTGCTGTAGGGGGCCAATTGGGCTACCAGTTTATTCTGTGGAAGCGGGTGGCCCTTGACCTTGTACTCATTGGACCGGGAATCGCATTATATGGCCTGGAGGCCAAACTGGATACCTCCCTGGATCCGGATGATGAATCCGAACTCTATCAGAAAATCAATGAGATTCTTACCGAGCGATTTCCGGGTTACAGTTTTGCCATCGATGATGTGGATTTTAAAACTACCGGTTCCACGAATGTGACAAGCGCCGGGTATCGGTATGTGGTCCATTTGGGATTTAATTTCTAGGATGCAACCTTTAGTGCCATCGTAGTGTCTTTGGATTCATTTCCTTTAACAAAACGAATGAACATGAAACACATTTTAATTTTGATTTTCATTTTGGGTGCCCTGACCACCAAAGCTCAGCGAAGCACGTATTATTCCGTCAGCGGCGAAATGATTTTTTCCTTTGCGGATATGGAGTACCAGGGATATGAAGCCAACTCGCTGATGCGATGGGCTCCGTTTGTCAACCTTCAATCCTTTGTCAATTCTGACCTGAGTCCAAGCTTTGGTTTATTTTCCGGACTGGCGATCCGTAATGTGGGCTATATCTACGATGATTACATTGATCCTTCCACGCAGGTGGAATACAAGAAGAAATTCAGGACCTATAATCTTGGAATCCCTGCAGGTATTAAAATCGGAAATCTGGATAAGTTATTTTTCTTCGCGGGGTATGAGATAGAATTTCCTTTCGCCTACAAGGAAAAGACGTTCGATGATGGAGACAAGATTGATAAAATCACCGGCTGGTTTAGCAATCGGACCGAAAATTTTCAGCATGGTGTTTTCGCCGGTATTACGTTTCCGGAAGGGGTGAATCTGAAGTTTAAATATTACTTCAGCGAATTCCATAATCAGGACTTTACGGAAAGCTCAGGCGTAAAGCCTTATGCCGGACTTGATTCCCATGTCTTTTATTTTTCCCTGAGTTATGGAATGTTTCAGAACGTGAAGGACTATTATTGAGAGATGCCGTCATGATTTAATTACCTAAAACGGTCATTTTAACGAATGGAGGAAACACAAGATGCCCAAGGGTTGACTATTTTCGAAGCAGGACCGTTTCACCAACTTTTGAAAAAGTTCAGCCTGGAACATAAACATGGTCTGCTGGCCCTGATTTGTATTTTGGGGACCTGGGTTCCTTTATGTTGCCTGACCCTTTATGAGGGTACATTTCAGCATGGAGTCTCGCTAACATTCCTTGATGATATTGCCCTTCATTCGCGATTGCTCCTGGCCATGCCGATATTGATTCTGGCCCGACCGGTGATCAATAAGAAAGCCGCTGAGGTCATTAAATATATCACTACAGAATTGCTGCCTTCTGAAGATCGGGCCCGCATGAGCGAAAGCACTTTTCCTGTCTTGCGTAAAATGGCCAGTTCCTTTTGGACGGATTTGATCATTCTTGTGTTAGTGATTATCTCCGCGGTGGGGTTAGTTAGGGGTGGATTTTTCAGTGGGATGGAAAGAGGTATTTCATCCTGGATGATTACCGGGATGGCAGAACATAAACAGTTGAGTTATGCCGGCCTATGGACCCTTTCCATTTCTCTGCCGATGTTTCAGTTTTTGCTGATCCGGTGGTTGTGGCGCTACCTGGTCTGGATGGCATTGCTCTTTAAATTCTCAACAAAAGACTTGCATTTGTTACCATCGCATGCGGACCGTTCCGGAGGGCTTGGCATTTTAGTGCTGGCGCAGCGCAGTTTTAATATGGTGTTTATGGCTTGTGCGTTTGTGATCGCCGGTCAATTGGCGATGAGAATCATTAGCGACCCGTCTTCCTTTGATTCGCTGAAAGGAATCGCCATAGGATTTATCATCTTCAGTCTCATGCTGGTGCTGCTTCCCTTATTTTTCTTTACCGCCAAGCTGATCAGGACCAAGCAAAGGGGACTGCTTCACTATAGTTATCTCGCCACTGCGATGAGTGCGCGGTTTGAGAAGGATTGGCTGAATGATCGGCCTATTGAAGCAAGGGTGGAGGAGAAAATCGTGGATCCGTCAATGGCCTACGACTATGCCAGCATGTTTGATAATCTTGAACAGATGCGGGCAGCCCCAATTACGCTAAGGGATGTAGGGGGGATGGCCGTGGTATTGTTTCTTCCATTTATTCCCTTGTTGTTTATACATTTTTCAGCCCTGGAAATTCTACAGAAGATTCTTGATATACTGATGTAACCATCATAACGGTGACCGATATCCTTTGAGTTTTCATTTTTTTACGCTCTTATGGGCATGGAAGCCTATTAAGTATGCCATTCATCTTTCCCACAAGTATTGCGTTCCTTTAAGAAGCGGGTTTATTTCTCTTATCCAATCTATATAAAACACTATTACCTTTGAGAAACAACAATCCACGCTATTATGCCAATGCCCTTTATTCCTTTTTATCCTGCTGACAGGATATTGAGGCGATGGATGAAAGTGGTTCCTTTTCTGATGGTATTCCTTTTTCCCGGAGTCCTGCCGGGACAGATTGGTTCGGACGTGGATCCCGAACAGTTGAAAGATGAGGCTTTCCGCGCCCCGGTGAACGTCGACGGCTATGAATTATTTCATGTCAGGGGTGTTTCCAGTTATCCGGCGATTTCAAGGGCTAAGACGATTGAATCAAGAATAAAGAAGGTCGCATTGAATCCCCGGATCAATGTTGATTCTATCAAAATGCTGACGTTTGAGGACAGGATCATGATTGTCGCAGGTCAACAATTGCTCGTCAATATATATCAGGAGGACGCGGATATAGAAGCGGCGTCGAAGGAGGTGCTGGCGGAATTGGTTTATTCGAAAATCAAGGAAAGTATACAACGATACAGATATGAACGCACTCCGGCCTTTCTCAACGCGAGCATGCGTAAGGCACTTTTGGCTTCGGGTCTTTTAATCCTGAGTCTTGGCATATTCATCTTCATTTTCCGGAAACTGAATCTGTGGTTTAAATCACGGATCAAATCCAAGATTGATAAACTGGAAAATGTCAGTTTCAAGCTCATCCAGTCCGAGCAATTGCTGGCCATTCTGCATTTTTTATACCGGGTGGTTCGTTTGGTAGTCATCCTTTTTATCACCTTATTTTTTGTGGATTACGTATTGGGCCTCTTTCCCAGAACGCGTCAAATGGCAAAGTATATCTTTGATCTTCTGGTCTCTCCGTTGGAAAAAATGGCACTCAGCTTTGTGGAGGCGCTCCCTAGCCTGGTATTTCTGCTGCTCATTTTTGTGCTGACCCAGTATCTTATCAGACTGATCAGGTTGTTTTTTCATGGCATTGATCTTGGTGAAATCAGGATTGCCAATTTTGATGCGGAATGGGCCATGCCTACTTTTAGAATTGTCAAGCTCCTCGTGATTATTTTTGCTCTGGTCATCGCTTATCCCTATATACCCGGATCGTCTTCAAGTGCCTTCCAGGGGATTTCAGTTTTCCTGGGCGTACTTTTTTCATTGGGTTCCTCATCCTTTATCGCGAATATCATAGCGGGATATTCGATGACTTATCGACGGGCATTTAAAATGGGTGATCGTATACAGGTCGATGATTTTATGGGTTTTGTGCTGGAACAAACGTTGATGGTCACACGCCTTCGTTCCGTCAAGAATGAAGAGATCATCATCCCCAATTCGACCTTGCTCAACAGTAACATTAAAAATTATACACAAGCCGCCAAGGAAAGAGGAATCATTCTTCATACATCAGTAGGTATTGGTTACGAGACGCCATGGCGGTTGGTTGAATCTATGTTGCTGGAAGCCGCGTCTCGAACCAAGGGCTTATTAAAAGATCCACCACCGTATGTCTTGCAAAAGGGATTGGGCGATTTTTCCGTTACCTATGAGGTCAATGCGTACTGTGATGACCCGATCAATATGTATTTTATGTACACGGATCTCCACAGAAACATCCTTGATGTGTTTAATGAAAATAACATCCAGATCATGACACCAGCCTACGAAGGAGATCCCGAGATTCCCAAAGTAGTGCCCAAAGAACAATGGAATACCCCTTTGGCCAATTCAATAAACCAGAATTCAAATACATAATCTTATGTTTAAAACCATTTTGACATTCGCTTTAGGCTTGATGGTCCTGGTGGGATGCAATCCCGCGGAACCACAAAATGAAACCGTGCAGACTGATCAGGGATTGGACAGAACGGTTCTGCCTATAAAGGAACCTGCGGTGACACCCATTACAGAAATGGATGCGCGCAATGCGACCGCGCCTCCCCGATTTGAAGTGACAGCACCAAAGGGAGCGCCAAATGTTGTTGTAGTGTTGATAGATGACATCGGTTTTGGTCACTCCAGCGCATTTGGCGGACCGATCAACATGCCTACGGCGGAGCGCCTTGCCTCGCAAGGGTTGAGATATAACCGCTTTCATACTACGGCACTATGCTCCCCCACACGCGTAGCCCTCCTGACAGGAAGAAACCATCACGTCAACAATGCCGGCGCGATCATGGAATTGGCCACAGGATTTCCTGGTAATACAGGCGTACGTCCACAGAGCGTAACTCCACTGGCTGAGATCGTACGTCAAAACGGGTTCAGTACGGCGGCGTTTGGAAAATATCATGAAACGGCTCCCTGGGAAGTATCCGTATCAGGACCATATGATCGTTGGCCGACGCGTTCCGGGTTTGATAAATTTTATGGATTTATCGGTGGAGAAACCAATCAGTGGGCACCGGCGATCTATGATGGCGTGACGCGCGTTGAACATGAAGATGATCCCAATTATCACTTTACCACCGATATGACCAATCAGGCGGTCAACTGGATGAAGGCGCAACAATCACTCACGCCTGATAAGCCATTCTATATGTATTTCGCACCCGGTGCAACGCATGCCCCTCATCATGTGCCAAAAGAGTGGGCAGATAAGTACAAAGGGAAATTTGATGGCGGCTGGGATAAACTGCGCGAAGAGACTTTTGCCCGTCAGAAAGAAATGGGTATCATTCCTCAAAACGCTGAGTTGACCCCACGGCCAAAGGAAATTCCTGCATGGGACGATCAAACCCCTGATCAAAAGCGATTGTTTAGCCGTCAGATGGAGGTTTTTGCGGGATTTGCCGAACATACCGATCATGAAGTTTCCAGACTGGTCACTGCGCTGGAAGATATGGGTGAGTTGGATAATACATTGTTCATTTACATCATAGGGGATAATGGTTCAAGCGCGGAAGGTGGTCCTGAAGGTACTTACAATGAAATGATGGCCTTAAACGGCATCGTTGGAAATGCCTCTCAAATGATGGATCATCTTGAAGACTGGGGCAGTCCAAACACCTTTCCGCATTTTGCCATTGGATGGGCATTGGCTGGAAATACTCCTTTTCAGTGGACCAAGCAGGTGGCTTCGCACTTTGGCGGGACGCGCAACGGGATGATCATGCATTACCCTGATGGCATTAAGGCAAAGGGTGAGATCCGGTCACAGTTTCATCACGTGATTGATATTGCTCCAACCATCCTCGAAACAACATTATTGCCGGAACCGGTAAAGGTTAATGGAGTCGATCAGTATCCTATGGATGGTATTTCCATGAAGTATACCTGGGATGATCCTGGGGCAAAGGATCGCAGGACCACACAGTACTTTGAGATGTTTGGTAACAGGGCCATCTATCATGAAGGTTGGGTAGCATGCACCCGACATTCAATACCCTGGCTGATGGTTCCACTCCCTTCTGTCAAAGATGATGTGTGGGAGCTATACAACGTCAATGAAGACTTCACCCAGTCTAAAAACCTTGCTGCGGAGATGCCGGAAAAATTGAAAGAGCTTCAGGCTCTTTTTGAAAAGGAAGCCATCCGGAATCATGTTTATCCCATCGATGACCGTCGCTCCGAGCGATTTGATGCGTCCATTGCCGGCAGACCTGATTTGATGGGACCCAGGACCAGCCTTGAATTATTTCCCGGTATGGTGGGCATTATGGAAAATGCATTTCTCAATATTAAAAACAAGTCCTATACCATTACCGCAGATATTGATATACCTGCAACAGGTGCCAATGGCGTCATCATCGCCCAGGCCGGACGATTCGGTGGATGGAGTTTGTTTGTCAAAGATGGAAAGCCCGTGCATGAGTATAATTATTTCGGACTTGAGAATACTCGTATTACAGGCGCGAATGCATTAAAGCCCGGTAAACATCAGGTGAAGTATGCGTTTGTTTTTGATGGCGGAAAGCCAGGCGCAGGAGGGAAGGCTGTTCTGTATGTCGATGATCAGGAAGTAGCTTCAGGACACATTCCCAAGACACAACCCTTTGCTTATTCCGCGGACGAAGGAGTAGATGTGGGTGTGGATGGAGAGACGGCAGTGTCCACGTTGTATCCGGAACGACACAACAAGTTTACCGGATTGATTGACAAAGTTCGGGTCGAGATTACCCCCGGTAAATAAATTCAAATAAAACAAAAAAGGCTGGTCACTTACCAGCCTTTTTTGTTTAACGTCTTCTTACACTGCTACCCCCACTACTTCGTGGAGCGGCACTGGGTGCTCTCGATGAGCCTCCCATGTTTCCACCCCGATTCATCTGCTGATAGCTCTGATTGGAGTAGGAACTCCGCTCCCGACTCTGATATGAACTATTCATGTTGGATGATGAGGGCTGCCATTGATTATTACTTCGTTGATTCCAGCTTCCGTTATCCGTACGTTGATACACATTGCCGCTTTTATCTGCATACACGTTGTTTTGCGATGTGCTTTGCGCAGGCCGCTTCGCAGGTTGTGCTGAAGGCGCTGGTCTGGTGGATGGTTGCTGACCAGTAGAAGGTTTGGTAGCTGGCCTTGTGGATGGTTGCTGTCCGGGCGCAGGCTTTGCATTTGGTTGTTGTCCGGTAGATGGCTTTGTCGCAGGTCGCTGTCCTCCGGCGGGATTTGCAGGTTGGCCGGGTTTTGCAACCGGTTGTTGACCTGTGGTAGGACGTTGCCCTGTCGAAGGCCTGGTGGCTGGTTTTGTACCCGGAACAGGTCGCTCTGTACGATTGATATCCCGTGTGGTAACATCGGTCCTACGATTATAGATGTTGTTGGTATTGTTGATATTGATGTTGACGTTATTGTTGACATAAGTAGGTCCGCGAGGTCCATACATACCACCGTGATATGGCGGATAATAGGGAGGGCGGTACATGGGTGGACCCCAATAGCCGCCATAATAGCCACCATATCCGTATGAATGGAACGAAAAGTATCCAACGCTAAAATGGAAACCCATGCTCCACCCACACCACGGATTATAATGCATGCTAAATCCATAAGTGACAGGCCGCGGGTAGTAATAGGGTCCATACCATGGCGAATAATAATACCCTGTACCATAAACAACAGTCGGTCCATATACATAGCATCCCATGTATCCCGGAGTATAACCCACATAAACGACTTCCGGGGTGGACTCGTACACATAGACATATTTGGTGTTATAGGCAGGTGAACTGGCGGGAATGTTGCTGACATCCTGAGGTCGTGTATCACTCACACTCCAGGGTCCTGTGGGACTGTTTGCCACAAACCACACTCCATTTTCCACGCAGTAGTATTTTTTATCAGCACGCAATACCGTGCTGGCGGTATTCATCGCGAGATCAAGAGATGTGCCTTCGATTTTTTCAAATTTTGGTTCTCCATCGTACTTCACCGTGCATGTGGCGGTGGCCCGATCCACCTTAGCCGTTTGCGGAATTTGAGCATCCATCACTGCCTGTTGGGCTGCGGGTGTACCGGGCACGCTGACCAGGACATTATCTTTTTCAGATCCTTCAGGAATTTTGGCAAAGTCACCCGGTAATTTATCTGAAGCGATGTATGACCATGGACCCTCAAGTTTGGCGCTGGCATACCATCTGCCGGACATCAGCACATAGTATTTCTGGTCGGTGATGCTTTTAAATATATCATCTTCCGAATTGGAAACATAAAGCAGGTCTGTACCTGTGATGTTGGCAAACTGTGCCTTTCCTTCAGACTGAATAATTTCTGCAGGTGTCGTACTGACAAGAAGTGCCGGTGGGATTTGAGGGCCATCCTCCTTTTTGACGCCATCTTCTTTTTCCTGCTTTTTGATCTGGTCGTCCAGCGCATTTATCGTTTTGGGAAGCTTTGAGGCCGATACCCACCCGGATTTTACCTGGCTGGATACATACCAGAATTTACCGCCATACAGATAGTATTTCTTGTCATCAGGATCCTGCACGATCAGGAAGGCAGTGTTGATGACCCGGTTCATTTTCATTTTCTCATCCTTCTCAATCTTAGGTTCTCCGTCGATGAAAATTAAGGTGGTGAGCTCCTCTTTATAATGTATGGTCGGGGGATCGGTTTTCAGTTCATCATTGCCGGACACCTGCTTTTCATTTTCAATGATTGAGGTGATTTCTTCCAGAGAAGCTGAGATTTCCCACTGCGGGATTTCAGTTTCAAGCAATTCTTTGAGCTTGGTGAGGTTTTCTTCATCCTTAACGTCGGGCAGCTTGATGTCTTCAATCATAATACTCACCAGGGTAGCCATACGGGTGTCCCGGTCCGTTTCCATCGTAGCTGTAAACCAAAATACCCCAAACAGAGGTTCATCCGTGGGTTGTGGTTTGACGGAAAAGGCGGCCCGGCCTTTCAGTTTAATGCCTTCGAAGGACTCCAGTTGCGGCTGATAAATCGTAATAAAAGCTCCTCCCTGCGAGGTGAGATCCATGGGCCAACTGGACTGGGCGTTTGCACCTGTAAGGCCTAAAAGGAAGAACAGGCCATATATCCATTTCTTCATTGAAATCTATTTGATCTGGTTAACTGATTTTTGAGCGGACATTCATTAACTCAAAATGCATCGCATTTTTCCGTTAGGTAAAACGAATAAAACAACTGATTTACGCCTATAATCCTCACTATTTGGAAAACCTTAACGTTGACAGGGATATGGAGAAGCCAAAGCGGTAAATACATAAAATCTTCTCCGCAAAGATAATGGTTCATTCCGTAGCTCTTCAATGGGTTCTCTTTGCTCTGATCAAGAAGACAAATCAGAAATACAGGGATAACGCTAAGAATATTATTTTTGATCAGGCCGCCGTTCATCCATTGGCATGCGGGGTATAACAAAAAGCACATTTATGCATAGGATTCTGAATATTTTCATCCTGATCGTGGTTTTTATAACCTTTCTCAACGCTTTGTTCTTTTTCGGAGTGGGGATATATATGAGTATAGAAGCATACGTGGATACGGCTCACGGAAATATGGAACATTTTCCGGGTATCCAGCTACTGGAAGCTTTGGATCGGTTTCTGATCGGGTTTGTATTTGTGATTTTTTCCGTTGGGCTTTCCCGACTTTTCCTTTCAAACAATCCGTTATTTAAAAACTATGAGCTTCCATGGCTGAAGATTGAAGAGTTTCATCAGCTGAAAATACTTCTGATCGCGGCTATTCTGGTGGCCATGTTTATGGCCTGGGCACCTACGGCCATTACCCATTTGCAGGAGGTTGAGAAGGAGTGGACCGTATTACTTTTTCCTGCTTGCCTTTTGATTCTGGCGGTTACAGGTCGTTTTATAAAAGACCTTCACTAGCCTGATACGAATGTATGCGAAGCATGAAAATTTGGCTCATTATTTTCTTTGTCCTCGGCTTCACCCAAAGTAGAATGCTTTACGCCCAAAGCGATAGTCTTATTCTCAATAACGGAAATACGCTGGTCGGAGAGATTAAATCCATGGAGAACAGTGTTCTGCTGATGAAGACTCCGTTTTCAAAGAGCGACTTCAATATCAAATGGAAAGAAGTCAGGGAAATCTACACATCGAACAGATATCTCATCACCCTTGATGATGGCAATTGGTTTCAGAGCAACCTGACATCCGGAGTCGCAGATACAGTATATATTCTTGGGGAGGAGGACATGCCCATTCAGGTGGCGTTGGACCATATTGTATACTTAATGGAAATCGAAGCTGGAGTTTGGAGCCGAATCAATGCCAGTATTGATATTGGACTCAATCTAACTAAAGCCAATAATCAACGACAATTCAATATTCAGAGCAGGATGGGTTACCTGGCTGAGCATTTTGGTACGGATATCTATTTTGACACCTACCAGACACGTCAGGATAGTGTGGCCACCATTGAGCGAAAAGAAGGTGGGCTTAACTTAAGGTATTTCCTTCCCGATGATTGGTATATCATCCCTCAGATCGGATATCTCTCCAATACCGAGCAGGCATTGCGGGCCCGTTTATCACCAACGCTTGGGGGAGGTCGTTTTTTAGCACGCAACAACAGTTATTATTGGGCTGTGCTTGGCGGTGTTACGATGAATATTGAATCGTTTTCAAATGATACAAAGGATCGTAAAAGTGCAGAGCTCTTTGTGGGGACAGGGATCAATTTATTTGAATTTGGTGACCTGGATTTACTTGCCAATGTGATTGTATATCCAAGTATTACGGAACAAGGTCGTGTTCGGACAGATGCCAGGTTCAATATGAAATATGAATTCTTTGATGATTTCTATATCAAATTCAACCTGACCTACAACTACGATAACCAGCCTGCCATCGTCGGAAATGAGTCGGACTATGTATTTGGCATATCGTTTGGATGGGAGAAAGATTAGAAACACAAAAGCCATCTACTGAAGAGCAGATGGCTTTTATTTTCTTATTGGGAATCAAAGTGATTATTCACCAAGTTCACCGATAAAGGGAATTTCTTCAAAAATAGCTGTACGAATGGCGCTGTTGATGTAGGATTCCAGTTGGAGGAATTGAGCAGCAGCCTTCACGCCAGCTACTTTTTTAATCTTTCCATAATACGTAGAGGCTAACTTATCTGTTTTGGCACCCAGTCCGATCATATCGTTCATGATTTCATCGGTCATGTCATCCGTCAAGGTCATGTAATTGTCAGCATACTTATTGAGCAGAGCGATACGGTCTTTTCCCAGACTTTTACGTTCCATTTCATATTCGTCATAGAGCTTCCAGAAAGCATCCTTTGCGGAAGGGTCAACCTTCACAAATTCAGCAACGATTTCTTTTTTCTCCATGCCCCAGAGGGATTGTATGAGATCGACTTCTTCATTATTGCTTTGGGCAAATGTGACCCCGGACACCAGGAGCGCCAGGATAACCAATACATTTTTCATTTGATTGAGTTTTTGTACATGATGAGTTATAAAACTTGATTTGTGTTGGATTTTGCACCAGCGTCAGACAAGTACTTACGGTTAGGCAGGTACTTTTGCCATGGACGATGGAGCATCCGGTAATCAGCTAATGGTCAGTGATTAACGAATCTTGAAATTTACGCTTCCCCCCAGGTTAAACTGCCAGATGGTAGAGCCTGTAGTGACGCCTGCTCCTGAACCGCCGGTACCGAAATAGAAGCCTCCGCCAAACCATTGTACAGGGGATAGGATTTGGGCATGTAGTCTAACGCTGACCCTGCTCGATGGAGGTGCAATTCTTACGCCAAGCCTACCTCCAATGGTGAATTTGGTCACGTTTTCACTGTTCAGAGTCTCCTCTACGTTGGATGTAAAGCCAACGCCCATATTAAAGGTTCCGAAACCGCTCACGACGTCGTTGAAGGGTTGGTAGCCGGTACCTCCGAGGAGAATATAATTCATACCTATTTTACCCTTATAGTCAGTGCCCAGGTATCCATCATACACCACTTCAGGATCCATACGCTGATAGATCAATTCCACAGAGGCGCTTGGATTCACTTCAAACTCTAATCCTGCTCCCCATTGGAAACCATCATAGATTTTTCCGTATCCGTATT
Organism: uncultured Saprospiraceae bacterium; assembly: GCA_964646645.1. GTDB lineage: Bacteria > Bacteroidota > Bacteroidia > Chitinophagales > Saprospiraceae > Opimibacter. The sequence continues at coordinate 46,700 of CAZYHJ010000015.1, forward strand.
CAGTTTCAAACTTGTCTGCAAAGGTGTAGCTTTCAAATGTAAGGAGCGTGATGCCGCCCTGGGCCTTGAGGCCAAATGTTAAGGCCAGAAAGGCCACAATGCTAAAAAATGTCTTCATTGGAACTAGAGTTTAAGGCTGTAAAGGTAAAATATATAATATCAATTCCTCAGGCCCCTCGCGCTTCCGGGTATGATAAGCATCATTTAAAAAAGTGACCCCGGAGGCAGTGGAAACTGAATAATACCAATAAATTGTGAGGAATTTCTGTGGCATGGAGTCTGTTCCTGCATAGGAGTCATGAGATTGCAAAACAAAAAACAAAACGTATGAAAAGAACGATTTTACACCTCTTACTGCTGGCTTGTTCCTTCTCCGTTGTTGCTCAGGAGATGGCGCATGACAAGTACACGGTATCAGGAGGTCTGCTGGGGGCCATGAACTTCAGCAAGTTTGTCATTGATGGCCAGAATCCAGCCGA
>CAZYHJ010000016.1:0-32100 GCA_964646645.1 uncultured Saprospiraceae bacterium
CTGCTGGGGGCCATGAACTTCAGCAAGTTTGTCATTGATGGTCAGAATCCAGCCGATATCGATTATGATGGCCGGATCGGGTGGTCCGCAGGCGGTTGGGTCAATTTACCGCTTGGAAGGGCTTTTTCCCTCGAACCTCAGGTGATGTATTCTGAATACCTGTATCGGGTAGAAAATTCCAATGCTCTTCTTCAGGATGGCAGTATCAATTATGTGAATATCCCTATCCTGTTAAAGATCCACCTTGGAGAGGCTTTTGCAATTACAGCGGGTCCCCAGGTTGATCTGTTGCTGGATGTTGAGGACGATCGCCAAACAGCGAATAAGGATGATTTTGCATCCACAAGTTTTTCGCTCAATGGGGGTTTTGAAGTATTCCCTCATGGACGCGCGGTTGTTTTCGGCAGGTATATGTATGGCCTGGATAATATGGACAATCGGGATAACGGGGGAGAAACAGAATACCATAACTCCAATTTCCAGATTGGCGTTAAACTCAGATTGTTCGGCAAATTTATCCCTGCCGATACGGATGCGGATGGTATTCCGGATGAAACAGACAAATGTCCTGTTGAAGCCGGACTGGAACGTTACAGCGGTTGTCCGATTCCGGACTCCGATATGGATGGGATCAATGATGAGACAGATAATTGCCCAACCGTTGCAGGCTTTGAGCGCTATATGGGTTGCCCGATCCCGGATACGGACGGTGACGGTATCAACGATGAAAATGATAAGTGCATCAGCGTAGCTGGTTTAGCTAAGTATAACGGGTGTCCGATTCCGGATACGGACAAGGACGGCATCGATGATGAGAAGGATAAATGTCCTAACCAGGCGGGTCTGGCTAAGTACAATGGATGCGCCGATACGGATGGTGATGGTATCATTGATGACAATGACAAATGCCCAACACAAGCCGGTGTAGCTGCATATGAAGGATGTCCAATCCCAGACAAGGATATGGATGGTGTACTGGATCCGGATGACAAATGTCCGGACATCAAGGGCCCTGCTGATAATGGCGGATGTCCAAAGATTGAAAATGCAAAATTCAATACTCAGTTTATCCAGTTTGTCACCGGTAGTGCTACACTCACCTCTAAATCTAAGGAGCTCATCAAAGAAGGTGCTAAACTGCTCAACAGTGAGGATTTCAAAATGCTGAAGGTGGAAGTGCGCGGTCACACCGACAATACAGGCAATGACCAGTCAAACATGGTCCTCAGCCAGAACAGAGCTAATGCTGTCATGGCCGAGCTCGTTAAAAACGGAGTTGCTTCAAGTCGGATTACTGCTGTAGGTTTCGGGGAGACGATGCCTATCGCCGATAACAAGACGGCAGAAGGCCGGACCAAGAATCGTCGGGTGGCGTTTGATGTAAGACAATAATCATTGGTGATTAAATGAAAAGGGGCGGATCGATCGATCCGCCCCTTTTTATTTATTATAAAAATGTGATTATTCCAATTCACCGATAAATGGAATTTCTTCCAGGATACCCGCGCGTAGAGTGCTCAGCAGATAGTGTTCGATCTGAACAAATTGAGCTGCGGCCTTTGTTCCGGCTTTTTTCTTCAACTTACCATAATATTTTTCAATCAGGCCATCGTTGCTTTTCACGAGTTTGAGCATTTCTTTGACCAGGACGTCAGTACCGCCATCATCCAGGTTATTATAGTATTCTGCATAGATGCCGATCAGATTGATGCGCTGAACACCGATAATTTTGCGTTCGGCTTCATACTGGTCATATAAGGCCCAGAAGGCATCGGCCTGTGTGCCCTGAGGGTTGATGAATTCAGCGACAATTTCTTTTTTCTGTTTGCCATACATGGCCTGAAGCATGTCGATTTCTTCATTATAGGTTTGGGCAAAAGTGGCGGTGGCCAACATCATGGCGGCCGCGATCAAAAGGTTTTTCATTGGTATTGAATTTTAAGGCGTAAAAGATGAATTTAAAACTGTCGCGTTATTCAGCGGACGGCAAAGATAACGGAGCTTTCGTGAATGTGAAGCGATGAAAACTCAATGGGAGAGCAACAAAAAAGCCTGCAGGAAGTCCTGCAGGCTTTTTATATCGGCTCGATGGATCAGGACTTAAAGGTCCAACCTACGTTAATTGAGAAATAAGACTGGTTTTCATCGAGATCTCCTGCGGCAAAACCATTATAATATTTTGCAATAATGGTAAAGGAAGAAGAAATATTATTGTCGATTTCAATACCAATCTGCGGCTGAAGCGAAAAATTCCACGCTTCTTGTTCTATCGTGTAAAGGTTCATGTCAGTATTTCGACGTGTGTACATTACACCGGTCCCTAATCCAACAAAGGGATTAATCTTTTGTCCGACTGTGAGGTAATAGTCAAAGCTGGCCAGCATAGGCACGTGATTGCTATACCTGTATTGTTTACCACTCAGCGATTGATTTTCGAACACATAGGTATCATAGGACTTTTCTTCGTAGAAGACATTCCATCCCAGGCTGAAACCAATTCCCAATTTATCAGAGGTCATCTGGCGAAAATCGAGGGTAGCACCACGGAAACTTGGTTTGCTGATGAAATCACCCAGGTCACCCATGCCGAAACCTACACCGTAGGTCAGACTGGTCTTGGTCTGAGCATATGTAGTGGTGATGCCAAAAAGCATCATTGCGAATATGAATAGAAATACTTTTTTCATGGTGGTCCGTTTTTAGTTGGTTTTCAGATATGGTGATTGGGCAAAGGCCTGATCAACTGCATCAAGTGCTCTGTTGATATCTGTTGAATTAGACAGCAGGCCATTGGCTGCTCCAATCCATGCGGACTGTGCCCGACCGATCGGCGAATCATTGTTTGGATCTACCAGGGTCATAATTAACGAACCTGTGGTATAGGAACTAACCGTGTAATAAGGAGGATAATACCAGCCCCAGCCCGGGTAGTATCCGCCATACCACCAGCAGTACCAGTAGTCATAGAAGTACGTGGTGGAGGACATGGCCGCTGGCATCAGGAGTAAATCCGGATTGCCATCAATGCTCACTTGCTGATAGCCCAAAGAAGTCATGTTGGCTGCCATTTTCTGTAAAAGCGGTTGGGCATAGATGTCCTTCATGTACTCATATGTCGTGTCGCCGTTATTATTCACTTCGACATCAATCACGATCTTGTCCGGTATGGCGAACGTCGCAGCTGCGCCAAAATCGTAATCTTCATCATACGTCGTGTATACGACATCCAGGTCATCGGTAAATTCCGGACCCCCGGGATAACATCCGGCCAGCAGGAATCCCGCGACCGATGTCAATAGGAAAAATTTAAAAAAACGATTCATAAATCAAGACTTTAGTATTGTTGATTAAACTGTTTTCAAACGTCTTGGCAAAGGTAGGAAGTTTTCACAGCCAGCGAATAGGATCAAGGGAAAGAGGAGACGTTTAAATAACGATGGCAAGCTGTTTTTGCTGCCTCAAAGGTGTAAGTGTTTGTATATTTATGGTGGACGTATATCGCTAATTATCAATGTCAAATCATGGAAGATAGCCTCGAAGAATCCACCCTGGAAAGCAGGTATCCCAAAGACTTTCCCCATACCCCCTGATCGCATCAGTGAAGAAAAATTACAGCTGATCCTGGATCGCGAGTTGACCGAATGGCGGGTGGCCCGTTCCGCCCTGCCCGAAAACCCCTTTGTGGAGCGGGAAGAACTCTACCGCAATTCAAGCCTCGATAAACATGAGTTGCTCAAGAAGATCTTTCCGATCCGGGTGGAAGCGCTCAATTTCAGTGGTGCGGACGGGCAGAAACCATACTATACCTACTGGAAGGAGCAGGAGGAAAAGTGGGAAGAGATGGTGAGTGAATTCGGTGCCGATCAGCAGAAGTATCGGAATATCCAGGCTATACGATTTTCATTGACCGAATTATTGCCTTTCCTGAGCGATATCAATTCGATGACGGATGAGGTATTATCGAAGAATGATTTGGCGGAGATTAAGCAGTCGATACGGGAGCGTGTTCTCATACATAGTTGATAAATAAAGAATAAATTTTACTTTGCAGCATGCGTTCAATTAAGGCATGGCCAGTCCTATTTTCTACATTACTTGTTTTTCATTTTGGTTTCGGACAAGAAATCAACCTCAGTATTCAAGCCTACGATATGCACACCCATCTCCAATGGGATGCGGTGAGTGGAGCAGACCGTTATAAGATCTTGCGTAAAGGGCCTGGTGAACCGGATTTTACCTTATTGACTACCACATCAAAAACAGACCGTATCGATTGGACAGGTCGCGATGTGGATGATACACAAGCCTATACTTATTTTCTGGAAGCGTTGAATGTTCCGGGGGATTTATTAGCTACATCTGATACGATTACAGCAGAGGTCTCCCCTTTTACAGATGATCAGTTCCTGGACATGGTACAGGAGTATACGTTCCGGTATTTCTATGATTATGGTCATCCGACCAGTGGAATGGCGCGCGAGCGATTTGGCAGTGGAGATATTGTCGCTACCGGAGGTACCGGCTTTGGCATCATGGCCCTGATCGTGGGGATACATCGTGGGTATATCACACGGGAAGAAGGCGTAGATCGTATGTTGAAGATCGTCAGCTTCCTGCAGTTTGCGGACAGGTTTCATGGCGTGTTTCCGCACTGGATGAATGGTAAGACAGGCGATGTGATTCCTTTCAGTACGTTTGACAACGGAGGTGATCTTGTGGAGACCGCTTTTCTCATGGAAGGGCTGTTATGTGCCAGGCAATATTTTGGTTTGGACAATCCCAAAGAGAACACCCTGCGGGATGTGATTCAGGACCTTTGGGAAGATGTGGAATGGGATTGGTATAGCCGCAATGATTCAGGCGTGCTGTATTGGCATTGGTCCCCCAATTTCGGATGGCAGATGAACTTCCAGATCAGGGGATATAACGAAGCACTGATTGTGTATCTGCTCGCCATCGCCTCACCTACTCATCCGGTTGATGCTGACTATTATCATGAAGGATGGGCGGGCGGTAACTATACCAATGGATTTTCATGGTATGGGACTAAGTTATTTGTAGGTCCGCCTTTGGGTGGTCCGCTATTCTTCGCGCATTATTCTTTTATGGGATTTGATCCGAGGGAAAAGAAAGATGCGTATGCCAATTACTTTGAACAGAATACCAACCATACAATCATCAATCGAAGTTGGTGCATTGATAATCCGTTTAACTATGCAGGATATAGTGATGTGTGCTGGGGCCTGACCGCGAGCGATGACCCATGGGGGTATTCCGCTCATGCACCCGGTGGCAGTACTGACAATGGTACGATCACTCCTGCGGCGGCAATTCCATCAATGCCTTATACTCCCAATGAAAGCATAGCCGCGCTAAAACATTTTTATCGGGAGCATGGGGAGCAACTTTGGGGTGATTATGGATTTTATGATGCCTTCAACCTGAAACAAAACTGGTTTGCTGATTCCTATATCGCCATAGACCAGGGTCCGATCATCAACATGATTGAAAATTATAGGTCCGGATTGTTGTGGCAGCATTTTATGACTGCTCCTGAGATCACTCCCGCTTTAGAGGCCATAGGATTTGTGGAAGATCCGGTAGCCACAAATGAAATCAGCCAACTTGATCAGGCATGGCAGGTCTATCCGACTATTACTGATGGGGAAGTATATGTCGTGCTTAATGAGTCCATAGATATTGAACAGGTTCAACTACAAGTCGGTGATGCCAGCGGAAGACACATACCCTGTACAACTACAATAGTCGATGATATGATCCTGCGCATACAAATGGAGGCAAAATCACTTCATGGCCTCTTATGGATCACAATATCCGGAAACCATATGCAAGCGACCACAAAACCCGTTTGGGTGCGATAGGGCAAGCGATGATTTCGCTTTGGGATGGTATGGCCCATGTCAGCGACCAACTAATCATTGATCTAAAGAATACCTCTAATCTGTTATCTACTCTAAATCTGTGATTTAGAAGTGATCATGACCATTCATCCGGATTATTTACCCATGGATGTAATTATCATGGTTTTACATTATGAATACATGGGTTGCATTGTCTATTTTTAGCATTGAAAATTTTATTACTAAACAATTCATGTCCGATATGAAAAATGTATTTCTACTTCTTTTATTTTTCACATCCCTGGCAGGACTGCAGGCGCAGACCAGTTATGAAGACTTTGAGGGTGGCACAGCAGATGTTGCCTGGATAGGTCTGAATGGGATTTACAATGGCGTCGTGGCTAATCCGGGTCCGGATGTTACGAACGAGAGTGAGTTTGTTGGATCATATACCAATGATCCTTTGTTTGATTTCTGCTTTGCTTTGGGTACACTCGGTCAACCAGCAGATCTGAGCAAGTTTAACCTGGTTAAAATGAAAGTATGGTCGCCCATAGCTCCATGCCAGGTGCTCTTTAAGTTTGAAGGAGGTGGTAATCAGGTGGAGCAATTCCGCGATATCACCGTTGCTAATCAGTGGGTGGAGTACACCTTTGACATGAGTGGTGGTGCTGCATACACCGGCATGGATAAGATTCTTGTATCCTTCAATCCATTTGTGCTCGGCAGTACAGAGACGTTCTATTTTGATGATATCATCGCGTTTGAAGCCCGTGAAGAGTACGAAACTTTTGAAGGTTTCCTTGCCCTTCCATGGACTGCATTTGATGGTGAGTTCAATGGCCCGGTCGAGAATCCTGATTCTAACTCCGTAAATGGTTCAGAATGGTGCGGACAATATGTCAAATCAGGCGCACATGCATACAGTCTGTTGTTGGCTGATCGCGGTACTCCCTTTGATATGAGTGTACTCAATCAGTGGCATCTGAATGTACATGCACAGGCACCTACGCAGGTATTAATGAAACTTGAAGGTACTGGAGGTCCGGCGATCGAACGTACAAAGAACATTGGTGTGACCAATGACTGGCAGGATTACACGTTCGACTTTTCTGAAGCAAAAGACTGGACTCACCTCAGCAAGGTGATCCTCTTCTTTGATCCGGGTGTGGAAACGAGTGTAGATACTTATTACTTTGACAACCTCGTTGCATTGCCTCAGGGTCCATGCAAAAACGTTACCCTTGATCCGGGGATCATTGATGATTTTGAATGCAACCGCAATGCTACCTATGTGAATGGTTGGGACAGCCTGACTGTGGTCAACAATCCTGCTCCAAGTTCCGTCAACAATTCCGCTAAAGTGGGACGTTATGGGGATCCATCTACTGAACAGTGGGCCGCTTTGTTGCTCGACTATCAAAACCCGATGGATCTGACCACCAACAATCAACTTAATATCAAAATCTGGTCACCAAGAGTAGTTCCGATCCTCTTTAAGCTGGAAGGTGGTTCATCGCCCGCTAAAGAAATCTGGATGGATGCCAAATCTGCAGGCAACTGGGAAGAATACACCATTGACTTCAGTGGTGAAGCTCTTGCCAGCCATAAGAAGATTGTATTCTTCTTCAATGCAGGACAGGATCCACAAGCTGGTGATGTATATTTTATTGACGATATCTACTGGAGCGAAAAGCAGAACGTAGCGCTTGAAGATTTTGAAAATGGCGCATTCCTGCCATGGGCTCCGCTGGATGATCAGAATTTGTTGCATGGCAATTTTGCCGTGATCGCCAACCCTGATCCATCAGGCATCAATACGTCTGCCAGTGTAGGTGAATATGCGAAAGGAACATCTGCCTTCAGTACCCTCGCTGCTGTAGCTCCGGGTGCGATTGATATTTCAACCCGTCCTCAATACAATGTGGATGTCTGGGCTCCTGCTGCCGGTACGATGATCTTCCAACTGGAAAGCGTATCTCAAGGTAATAAGGAAGTAGAACGTGATGTTGAAACCGTAGGTGCATGGCAGACCGTCTCCTTTGACTTTTCTGAACATCAGGGGATCACGGACTGGGCTTCACTTCGCCTGATCTTCAATCCAGGTGTTGCTGAGGAAGGCGTTATCTATTATTTTGATAATGTCACTCAATCTGAAACTACGGTAGATCCTTGTGAAGGTACTGTGGCCATCAGCAATATCATTGATGACTATGAGTGCCAGCGCAATTATGAAAATGGTGCAGGCGCCCAATTGATTACTGCAGTTGGTAATCCACAGGTTACTACAGCTAACCAATCTTCTTTTGTTGGGTTGTACAAAGATCAGCCTAACGAGCCCTGGTCAGCCCTTTGCTGGGAATTCCCTGATGGTATCGATCTCGCTGCCTTCAATCAATTATCCTTCCAGGTGATTGCTCCGGCAGCCGTGCCCATTTTGATGAAGCTCGAAGGCGGATCAAGCCCTGCTTCTGAAATCTGGACCGCCACCACCACACCCGGTGAGTGGGAAACATTGAGTGTTGACTTCTCAGGCCAGATTGGCGCTGATCATCGCCGTGTGTGTATTTTCTTCAATGGTGGTGTAGAAACATCTACCGTAGATGATTATTACATTGACAACGTACAGTTTGCCCACGCACCATTTGATGGTTGCCTGATCAACTATGAAGAACCTGCATTTACGTCTACTGTTTGGAGGTATTTCCCTGCAGATGATTCAGGCGAATTTGAAATGGTAGCCAATCCTGATCCAAGTGGTGTCAACACCAGCACCACAGTTGGAAAGGCTGTAGAGAAATCTACGAGCGGTCAGCCATGGCAAGGGATGTATACAGACCTTCCTGCGATCATTGCCTTTGGCAGTGACAAGATCGTCAAGATGAAAATCTGGTCTCCACAAGTTGCTTCTGTCACGATGAAAATCGAAAACAGTAAAGTAGGAGCTCCTGGTTCAGGCGACTTGACTGTAGCCAATACTAAGGCGAATGAGTGGGAAGAACTCACCTTTGACTTTGCACAGACACCGATTACGGATGATGGTCAGTATGTACGCGTGACCCTGATCTGGGATATTAATAACATTCCTGCAGAAGACGTGACCTACTACTTTGATGATATTCAATTGAGTACAGGTGGTTGCGGTACGACCAGCATCTTTGGTGGTCCTGAAGCACCTAAGCCATTGACCATCGCGCCTAATCCGGTGACCAACGAACTCCGTATTGATGAACTCGGACAAGTATCCAGGTTAGTCGTTCATAATATGTTTGGCCAGCCATTGGCTACCGTATGGACTGGTTCTGCCGGTACAGCATACGTGGATGTCAACAACTTCGTTCAAGGCACGTATATCATTTCAGGATATACGGCTAAGGGCGAACTCGTGGCGATGTCCCGTTTCGTTAAATTATAATTCATCTTTACAACTTTATCGGGGAGTGCGTACAGCCTCCCCGATTTTTTTTATACCCATTCCTATGCGCTCATTTTTCTTTACCCTGCTCGTCATCACCGGATGCACCTCTAAGACCAATGAGGTTGCTAAAGGGCCTGTTATGCCATACGATGTCGAAGAATTGTCCCGGCGTACGTTTAACTATTTCTGGGAGACGGCGGATACGGTCAACTATCAGATCCCGGATCGGTATCCGACATTGACTTTTTCATCCATTGCGGCTACGGGTTTTGGATTGAGTGTATATATCGTTGGAGTGGAGAAACAGTATGTGACGAGAGAAGCTGCGGCTGATCGAACGCTAAAGACGTTGAAGGTATTATGGAATCTTCCGCAAGGGCCAGAAGAGGCAGGCATATCAGGATATAAGGGATTCTTCTATCACTTTCTCACGCTTGATAAAGCCACCCGATTCAAAACCGTTGAGTTGAGTTCCATAGATACGGGATTATTGATGGCGGGTATCCTGTCGGTGATGTCTTACTTTGACGGAGACAGTGATATGGAAAAACAAATCCGGGAAACGGCTGATGCCTTGTACAGAAGAGTGGAGTGGGACTGGATGATGAATGGTGAAGAAACGATGTCGATGGGACATCACCCGGAGAAGGGATTTATTCCGGCACAGTGGAAAGGTTACAACGAAGCTATGGTCTTGCTGATCATGGCAATGGGTTCGCCGACGCACCCGATTGACTCCGGTGCATGGGATGTATGGTGTGCTACGTATCCGTGGGATACCTTCTACGGACAGGAGCATGTCAACTTTGATCCGTTGTTTGGACATCAGTACAGTCATGTGTGGATTGACTTCAGGGGGATACAGGATGACTATATGCGGGCGAAGGGTATTGATTATTTTGAAAACAGCAAGCGGGCGACGACGGCCAATCGCAATTATTGTGTGGCCAATCCAATGGGCGCAAAGGGGTATGGAGCTTATTGCTGGGGGCTCACGGCATGCGATGGTCCGGGAGGCGGAAAGAGAGATGTAGAGGGCAAGCCCTGGGAGTTTTTTGATTACCGAGCGCGTGGAGCCTGCAGCATCCAGATTGTAGATGATGGCACCATTGCACCAACCGCGGCTGGTGGATCCTATCCTTTTACCCCCGCATTGTCAGACAGCACGCTGGCGTATATGTGGAACACCTATTATCATGATCTGGTAGGCGAGTATGGATTTAAAGATGCCTTCAACCTCACCTATGTCGATGAGAAAAATCCGAATGGGTGGTTTGATGTTGATTACCTCGGCATTGATCAGGGTCCGATTCTGTTGATGATCGCCAATCATCAGAGTGGCATCATCTGGAATGTGATGAAGAAGAATCCGTATATCATGGAGGGATTAAGCAGAGCCGGTTTTAAATAAAAAAAACGCAGGGGCACAACAAATTGTGCCCACTAGATTTTACAAATGGACGCAGTGTTTAGAAAGTTTAGCGTTGTCGCCCGTTCGGCGCCACTTGTTTAGAGAGTTTAGAAAATATCCCCTATAAGGGGATTGCATCTAAAAGCGATGGGTTCTTTTCTGCAAGGAGATAGCCTTCAGTAGGTTTTTCTTCATGGCTTTCTTTTTGTATTTTTCATCCTGTTGACATATAAGGTTAAAGACTATTTTAGGACGAAACAAAATAGTCCTAATATACAAGGGTAGTTTTCAAGCTTTGTATTATGGCAAAGAATTTGAACTCAGAGGTAAAGCGGTTAAGGCGTACAACAAGCCTCATGGGAGGTTCTGCTCATGAGTATTACAATTGTAAAGATTCATGGGCAAAGGGACTGTATTTTATTCGAATCATAGAACCCAGTGGAATCTGGTCAGAGACCCACAAACTCATTGTTCAATAGTTCAATATTTCAATAGTTCAATTTATATTGTCCATGAGTAATAAGGTAATTATTCTCTTTTTTTGCTGGATGGCTAGTCTCGTTGCTCATGGGCAATCCTTTTTTAATATTATACCTGAACTAGAGAGTATTGAGGGACAGGGTTCTTGTAGGATATTATTTCCTGATTTTACGGATTTTTTGGTTTTTGGGCATAAATATGATACATCCTATGCAGGTTCAAATACAAAGCCGTGGTTTGCAAGAATAACATATGATGGCGAAATTCAAGAGCAGTATCCCTTGAAAGATGAATCATACGATGCACCATTTAACACATCTTTTCTGTCTTTTGCAGAAATAGACAGTGATTTTTGGTACGGATACTTAGGAAGATTTGTAAATGGCAAATCTGTTCCCTATGTATATAAATTTAGCATTCAATCTGGAGAGATAGTATCATCTAAACTTTTGCCAAATCTCGAATTTCCATCTTCTGCAATTATTCCAGTAAGGATTATATTTGAGAATAGTAAGTTAATCCTTCTCTCCTATCTTTCAGAGAGTGATTCAACAAAAATATTTATTACAGAGGTGGATACTAGTTACAATTTATTGAGTGAAGTTAAAATAGTTCCGACAACACGAAAACAGATACCTAAGTTTATTGGAGTGCAAAACGATGGATCATATTTTCTTGTTTTAGATTCATATCGCAATGAACAGGATAATAAAAATCAATACAATACCAGCTTAATGTTGGTGTCGTCAATTGGTCTTGTTGATTTATTTAGGTGGGCGCCAACTAGTTTGCCATTGTCTAATTTACTTGTGCAAGCAAAGAATGTTATTCAAAATTCAAATGGTGATTGGGTTGTTGTAGGACATCATCTAAAGTACTATCCAGACTCATGTTTTAATTGTGCAGTTCAGATCCCATATATTTTCTCAGCTACTCCTGATTTTGATTCCCTTCTTTGGGAAACGAGATTTTTTGATATTCCATTTATTATTGGTCCATATTATGATGTTTTTTCAGTTACACAAGTTGCTGATGGGTATATTGGTGCTGGCGAGTTGCAAGGTAGCTTAGAGGGACATCCCCCAAGTGGGACACTATTTAAGGCAGGATTAAATGGTGACAGTATATGGATGAAGCATTATATCCCTTTGAATTGGAATGCTGAGCGTGTTAAGGTCGCCAAATTTTTTGATGTAAAGACCACACCTGATGGTAATATTATTGCCGTTGGTGAAGTGTACGATGATTCATTGAAAGGCCTATTCCCCTGGATATTGCACTTAGACAAAGATGGGTGCCTTGTGCCTGGATGTGATATGATTAGTGGTGCCGAAAGTTTGAACCACTCAAATGCTGAAGCCAATAGATTTGATGTGTATCCTAATCCGGCCAGTGATCAACTATATTTATTGAGTAGGACTTCCGCGTCAGAGCCATATATTTTACAGTTAGTGGCACAAAATGGAGAAATTTTACGACAAACGAAATTATGGGCTGAAAAGGAATATCAATATAGCTTGTCTATGGACCAACTTCCAGCAGGAAGTTATTATCTCGTTCTCAAATCTCCAACGGGTAATTATTCTGAACAGCACTTGGTTATTAAAATCTAGTTCGATCTGAGTTATGGGAAAGACGTTGGAACTCAATTCTTCATGCTTATTTTACTCAAACGGTATCAGTTAACCATAGACTGATTTATTTACTCTCCCCCTGACACCAATCTAAATACTCCCCCAGCCTCGACACCAGGTAGTACGGCAGATTGAGCAGCCGGAATCGCTTGCCAGAGGGTGTGCGGAGGTGACTGATGGTTAATGGGCCCGCATAAAGTCGGACTGCGAGATCATGGCTGGTTGCGTCTTAGTCAGTAGATTTTTCAAATGGACACAGTGTTTATAAAGTTTAGCGTCGCCACCTGTTCGGTGGCACTGTTTAGAAAGTTTAGAAAATATCTACTGCAAGGGGATCGTTCGCCCGAACGAAAGGTTTCTAAACTATCTAAACTTATGGAGCGAATAGCTCCATAAACTAAACTTTCTCAACACTGTGAATATGCACTATCAGGAGTTCCTGGCCAAAAATTGGTTCAAGGCCGGTGCCCCCCGTTCTTTGAACATGTTATAAAATCAGACTAATTATGCCTAAAAAATGTAATAAAATATGACCAAATTTTGAAAATTGTTGTGCCAAAATCATACCAAATCGAGGTTTTTTGCTGCTGAAAACTGCATTGCCTGATGGGTTTTCACAGTTTTTCATCCAAGGGAAATGGGAGCGATTGCATCCACTTTTCCTATCTTAAGCCCAATAACCAGGGTGGGCCCAAAAGCCACCCTTTTTACGCTAAAGACCGATAAGACATGAAGACCCGTTTTCCTTTTTCGCCGGCTATCCTGGCGATGATTGGCTTGTTGCTGGCCTCCTGCCACCCTGCCAAAGAACTCAATGCCCAACAACCAAAAGACTACACCTCCCGCATCGACAGCCTCCTATCCCTCATGACCCTCGAGGAGAAAATCGGCCAGATGACCTTGTACACCACCGATTGGGGTTCGACCGGTCCCACCATCCGCGAAGGATATGAAAAAGATATCCGCAATGGCACTTGCGGCGCTTTATTCAACAGCCACACGGTGGCCTTTACCCGACACCTTCAGGAAGTTGCGGTCAAAGAGAGCCGCCTGGGTATCCCCCTGATCTTTGGCTACGATGTCATTCATGGCTACAAAACTATCTTTCCGATTCCATTGGGAGAGTCCTGTAGTTGGGACCTCGCCGCCATGGAACAATCCGCTGCCATCGCCGCTGCGGAAGCTGCTGCAGCAGGCTTGCATTGGACGTTTGCCCCGATGGTAGACATCTCCCGTGATCCGCGCTGGGGCCGTGTCATGGAAGGCGCCGGCGAAGATCCATATCTCGGTTCGTTGATCGCCCGGGCTCGTGTGAAAGGTTTTCAGGGAAGCACATTTAATAATGCCGACCGCGTGGTGGCCTGTATTAAACATTATGCAGGGTATGGTGCGCCTATCGCCGGTCGCGAATACAACACCGTGGAAATGAGCGAGCGCTACTTCCGCGATTTTTATTATCCGCCTTATGCCGCAGGAATTGATGCGGGCGCCATGACCATCATGACCTCATTCAATGATCTCGATGGCATCCCCAGCACCGGCAATAAATGGTTGCTGACCGATGTACTGCGTGGTGAGAATGGCTTTGATGGATTTGTGGTGACCGATTATACCAGCATCAACGAAATGGTCAATCATGGTTATGCCCGCGATGAAGCTCATGCCGGAGAACTTGCCGCCAATGCGGGTGTAGATATGGACATGCAGGGCGCCGTGTTCCAGAATTATCTGAAAAAATCTGTAGCTGAAGGCAGAGTATCTGAAAAGACCATCAATGATGCCGTACGCCGTATCCTTCGCATCAAGTTTGAACTGGGACTCTTCGATGATCCTTACAGGTATTGCAATGAAGAACGCGAGAAGGCTGTGGTGATGTCCAAAGCACATCTCGATGCGGCAAGAGATATCGCCCGTAAATCCATCGTGCTCCTCGAAAATAAAAACGCCACGCTTCCGCTCACCAAAATGAAAAGCATCGCGCTCGTGGGCCCGCTGGCTGCAGATCGCGGCAACCTCATCGGACCATGGAGCGGAGCAGGTGAAGGAGATAAATGCGTGAGTGTACTGGATGCTTTCCAGGAACGCGCTGCGAAAGATGGATTTACATTAAACCATGCACAGGGATGTGATATACTCGGCGAACGAAAGGATGGTTTTGAAGAAGCATTGCGTATCGCAAGAGCATCTGATGTGATCATTGCTGTCGTGGGGGAGAACAGAGATCAGAGTGGTGAAGCTGCCGCCCGCGCCGATATCAACCTGCCAGGTGTGCAGGAAGAATTTGTCAGACAATTGGTAGCCACAGGAAAACCTGTTGTCGTTGTCCTCATGAATGGCCGTCCGCTGACTATACCATGGATCGCTGAAAATGCAGCCGCCGTAGTGGAGGCCTGGTGGCCCGGTACCATGGGTGGTCCTGCTATAGCGGATGTACTCTATGGCGATTATAATCCTTCCGCCAAACTCACGATGTCCTTTCCGCGTCACGTGGGCCAGGTGCCTGTGTTTTACAATGAGAAAAATACCGGTCGCCCATACGATCCCAATTCCAAATGGAATTCGAAATACCTCGATATGCCCAATGCGCCTCTTTATCCTTTCGGATATGGCTTAAGCTATACGACCTATTCGTATGATCTGCCCACCATCAATAAAACTTCCTTTACAATGAAGGATACGATGGTGGTGTCCGTCAAAGTGACCAACACCGGAAAAGTAAGTGGTGAAGAGATCGTACAATGTTATGTGCGCGATGTGGTGGGCAGTGTCACAAGGCCTTTGCGTGAATTGAAGGGGTACGAGAAAATAAAACTCAATCCTGGGGAGAGCAAAAATGTTATATTTAAACTGACCTCAAAGGACCTGGCTTTTCACACCGCTGATATGACCTATAAAGCTGAACCCGGGGAATTCTGGATCATGACTGGTCCGGACGCTATGCGGACTCAAAAAGTAGTCATCACACTTACAGAATAATCCCAACGACCAACACCACCGGATGTCATTTGATTATTTCAAAAAAAGACCTGAATGAAATGAAACGTCTACATCTTTTTCTTACAGCGATTTTGGGATTTCCTTTTTTAGCCATGGCGCAGACAACGGTGAGCGGCTATGTCTATGATGCCAATACAAAGGATCCGCTGATCGGCGTCACGATCCTCGAAGCGGATTCAGATCAGGGCACACTAACGGATCTCGATGGCAACTTTCTGATCACTTTAAAGGGCATTGATCCTACACTGATTTTCAGATACACCGGATACTCTACTGTCGAAATCAAACTCGATGGCCGCGACTTTGTGGAAGTGGGAATGTCCGAAGAATCCACCTTGTTTGAACAAGTCGTCGTTGTAGGTTATGGTATCCAAAAGAAAAGTGACGTTACCGGTGCCGTCTCTACGGTTAAAGGCAAGGATATCGCCAGGATTCCCACAGCAAACGTCGAGCAAGCGCTACAGGGTAAAGTATCAGGTGTGTATGTCTCACCCGCATCCGGATCACCTGGTGCAGGCGCCGTGGTGCGTATTCGTGGTACAGGCACACTCAATAATGCCAACCCACTCTACGTCATCGATGGCATGGTCACTTACGATGCATCAAACGTGAATCCTGAAGATGTAGAAAGTATTGAGGTGTTAAAAGATGCTTCAGCCGCAGCGATTTATGGAAGCCGTGGGGCGAATGGGGTCATTCTCATCACTACAAAAGGCGGAAAGTCCAGAGAGAAAGCGTCGATAACCGCCTCCGGATACTATGGCACGCAGATGCTCACCAAACAAATCGAAGTGCTCAATGCCGCTGAGTTTGCGTCGGCATACAACGAACTCCGGGGACAGATGTATTATCCCAATCCTGATTCATTAGGTGAAGGCACCAATTACCAGGATGAGATCTTCAGGATGGCGCCGATCTACAACGCTACCATTTCTGCCAACGGCGGCAGCGAACAATACCAATATAATTTCAGTGCCAACTATTTTTCACAGGATGGTATTCTTAAGAATTCCCATCTTGACCGGTTGACGTTCCGGATCAATGGAGAGTATAAGCTCAATTCCTTTATTGACATCGGGCATAATCTTTCCTACTCCAGTATCCGTGAGGATGTAGCGCCTAACGTGATCACCAGCGCGTATCGCATGCCTCCGGTCTTTACACCAACTGACTCTGCCGGAAATTTCACGGACCCTACCTTCTTTGGTTTGCCGGTAGCTAATCCTGTGGCGGATCTGTACTACAAAAGCGATAATCACAACCGAGGTGCAAGATTGTTTGGAAATCTCTACGGGGATGTTCACTTCCTCAAGAATTTCACCTTCAGGACCAACTTTGGTTTTGATAAAGGCGATTATACCTCAGAATATTTCGAACCTAAGTTTCAAGTCAGTGCTTCGCAACTCAACCGGAATGACCGTCTGAGTGTAGGGACGTATGGCAACAACAACTGGATATGGGAACAAACCCTGACGTATGATCGTCAGTGGAGTGATCATCATCTTACAGTATTGGGTGGATACACTGCAGAAGAAAGAACGGACAATAACCTTGGTGGAAGCCGTGAAAATTTCCCGGGCACGGCAGATGAGTTATTATATCTCACCGCAGGGAACGATACCACGCAGATGAATTATCAGGGAGCCAGTGATGAGGCGTTGAATTCATTACTCTTCCGCGTAAATTATGCATTCAGGAATCGTTACCTCCTGACCGTAAGTTGGCGCCAGGATAAATCATCCCGATTTACTGCAGCTAATCGTACCGGTAACTTCCCATCCGCCAGTATAGGTTGGAACATGACGGACGAGGCCTTTATACAAAAGCTTGATGCCTTTGACCGGCTCAAGATCAGAGCAAGTTATGGCGTACTTGGCAACCAGGCTGCGGCCAGCAGATATCCATCCACGGGTGCTGTGACCAGCGGGTTGTATGGTGTGTTCGGTACCTCTGAAAGTCTAAATCAGGGCGCAACATTAGTTTCGTTGTCCAATGCCAACCTGCAGTGGGAAACATCGCGTCAATCTGACATCGGTGTTGAAGCCGCATTTTTTGATGGAAAACTGGAAACGGAAATTGACTGGTACAACAGGCAGACATACGACATCATTGCCAATGTGCCCATCCCTGATTACGTAGGTTCTGCGTCAGATCCTTTCGTAAATACCGCTAAAGTGAAAAACATTGGATGGGACATCAGCGTCAACTGGAGACGTGGTGGAACTTTCGCTTATCATCTCGGTGCCATTCTATCTCCTGTAAGTAATGAAGTGGTCAAGTTGGCTGAGGGGCGCAATGAAATATTTTCTGCCTTTATCAATGGTGAGCCTGCCACACGTACCACGGTGGGTCTTCCTATCGGTGCCTTTTATGGTTACCGGACAGATGGCATTTTCCAAACGGAAGAAGAGATTGCAAACTCACCCACATTCGGAGGAGAGAAACCCGGTGATATTCGCTTTGCCGACACCAATGGTGATGGTGTACTGAATGGGGATGACCGTGTATACATGGGTAGCCCGATTCCAAAACTCAGTTACAGTTTCAGTGCCGGTTTTGAATGGAATGGGTTTGATGTCAATGCGGATGTGTTGGGCGCCACGGGACATTATGTTTACAATGCAAAAGAAGCCATACGCGTCGCGACCTACAATTGGGAAAAGCATGTGGTGGATCGCTGGACGGTGGATAATCCTTCTGCCACGGAGCCCAGGATCACCAATGGCGGACACAACTATCGGGTCAGCGATCGGTTTTTGGAAAAGGGTGATTTTATCCGGCTCCGAACCATTAGCATCGGATATACACTTCCTTCAAGTGTAACTGATAAAGCTAAATTTGAAAGAGTGAGATTTTACGTGACGGGTACCAACGTGTGGACCAGTCAACAGTACAGTGGATATTCTCCGGAATTCCCGAACGGAGGAAATGCCTACGAAGTTGGATTTGATTTTGGCAGCTACCCGATCGCTAAGTCATGGATCGGCGGAGTTGAATTTAATTTTTAATCCATTCCTCATCCTATAAATCGACATGATCATGAAATCAACATATAATTTCAAATCCATGAAATCATTTTACCGGGGCTTAATAGGGCTGACGATCATCATTACTGCCGCAAGTTGCAGTGAGGATTTTCTGGAACGCAAGCCTAAAGGTCAGCTCACGTATGATACCTATTTTGAAAATGCGGATCATGCGGTTTGGGCGACCAATGCTATCTATCAGCAATTCAGGCAATGGGATATGTGCGCGTTTCCATGGATTGGCATCACGGATATTCTCAGCGATGATGCTGACAAGGGAAGTACACCTACGGATGCTTTATACATTCTCGAACTAGATGACTTTACCTTCAACCAGACCAATGCGGCTATTTCCGGCGCGTGGACAGGGCATTACCAGGCGATCTTTCGCGCCAACCTCGCGATAGAAAATATTCCGGGCATTGACATGGATGAAGCACTTAAGAATAGATTGGTGGGAGAGGCTAAATTCCTTCGCGCATATACCTATTTCAGATTGGTGCAATGGTTTGGTGATGTGCCTTTGATTGACGGTGTGCTCACGGATGATCAGTATTACAACCAGGTCAGGGCTCCAAAGGAAGATGTATATGCATTTATCATCCAGGACTTGACAGATGCGATGCAGGTATTGCCGGAAAAGTCTGATTACGACGCTGAAGATCTTGGTCGCGCGACAAAGGGTGCGGCCAGAGGTATTCTGGCTAAATTATATATGGCCATGCATGAATATCAGCTTGCCGTTGATCAGTGTGAAGCGATCATCACCTCCAATGAGTATTCTTTGCTCTCCAGATATGCGGATATCTTCATGCCGGTAGGTGAGCATGCTGCTGAAAGTATTTTTGAAACCGGCGCTGTAGCCACACAAGCTCCTATTGCAGGTCCCGGAGCTACACCGTTCAATATGATTCAAGGTGTGCGTGGTGTGCCAAATCTTGGATGGGGATTTAATCGTCCGAGTGATGCGCTTGTGGCAGCATACGAACCAGGTGATCCTCGTCGTCAGGCTACGATCATCTATGTTGGAGAGGTATTGCCTGATGGATCTACAATCGTAGAGGACAATCCTGAAGTTCTCAACGAACGATACAATCAAAAGGCCTGGGTGCCTGCGCATCCTGGATTGCAGGATAATGGTCCGGGCAATATCCGTTTGCTGCGCTATGCGGACATTCTCCTGCTGGCTGCCGAGGCGCACAACGAATTGAATAATCCCGGTAAAGCACTGGAATACCTGAATATGATCAGGGCCCGTGCGCGTGGTTCAAATAATTTCATCCTTCCTAACATCACCACGATGGATAAGGATGAACTACGTGAAAAGATTTACCACGAACGTCGTGTTGAATTGGCCATGGAACAGCAACGTTGGTTTGACCTTGCGCGCTGGGGTCGTATCGCGGATGTCATGGGTCCGTTGAAAGAAAATTTCACCGCGCCCAAGCATTTGTTGTTGCCTGTACCCCAGACGGAGGTGGATTTGACAGGAGGGACGATACAGCAGAATCAGGGATATTGAGCATAGTGCATAGAGCATAGGGCATAGGGTAAGCTATAACTGCGTCTCTGCGCAAGATTCAAGCGTTGCGTCGTTGCGTCGTTGCGCGAGATAATAAATTTGAGGGATGATACCAGTTAATGTTGATGACGTTATTCACATCATCCGACGGACGCCGGGGGTGTTGCGTGAGATGCTGACCGGGTTGCATGACGAATGGTTGCATGCGCGGGAGGCGCCGGATACGTGGTCGCCGCATGAGATTGTGGCTCATCTGATCTATGGGGAGCAGACCGATTGGATCCCCCGAATGCGTATAATCCTTCGGGAGGATGGCGATAAAACCTTTGCGCCGTTTGATCGCAACGGCCATTTTGCGATTGCGTCAGGCCGGTCCATTGAGTCCTTACTGGATCAGTTTGAACAACTCCGTATTGAAAATATCCTGATCCTATCCGGGGAAGTACATGCCGATGACGATCTCACGAAAGAAGCAATTCATCCAGCCTTTGGAAAGGTAACCCTGGGTCAGCTATTGGCCACCTGGGCGGCGCATGACATGACGCATATCTATCAGATCTCCAGGATCATTGCGAAACAATATGAAAAAGAGGTGGGGCCGTGGAGGGAGTATCTGAGAATCTTAAAAAGTAATGAATAGAGAATTACGAATTACGAATTACGAATTACGAATTATGATTCGACCTGCATCCCTCATCCTCGGGCTACAGCTCACCGACCGCGAATTACGAATTTGGCAAGTAATGGATTTATAAAAATTGACCTATGTATTTGGGTCTGGGGAGAACGATCAATCCCAATTCCCAACCTGCACAAATTGCATCGTGAACTTTCCGCACCCCGGACATAGATTCTTCTCCGGGCTGAGGTAGATATCACCACATTGAATGCCATAGCCTTCGAAAATGCCTGAGACAGGATCCGGATCAATATTTTTCCATGTTTTGAATACACCTTTATACATCTCCGGCTGGTGATAGAATCTAAGATCCGCATCATCTTTAAATTCCTCCACGACGATTTCCTCGGACCCTTTTTGGAGCGCAGGAATATTAGGTGTATGTTGGACAAAGCCAACGCCAAAATTTATTCCATGTTGGACAAAACCACATGATTCACAGTAAGCGGTTAACATTGTTCCCATTGTGTGACAAATTTAAAATCATTGGATCATATGAATTAAGGCGATGCATATTCGAAAAGCATGATCATTCACCATGATGTACAGACGCGATTCATCATCAATTTGGCATATTCATTCACCATGATGTAGAGACGCGATTAATCGCGTCTCTACATCATGGTATCGCGTCTCTACATTTTGTCAAATTATTTTTTCACTATAAAAATCATATTGTGATAGAAAGAAATTGAAGCAATCCCCTGATCCGGAATATGCGGTTGCTTTTCATCCTTTGCCCAATCAGCACGGTTGACGACGTGTATTCGTTGAATAAAATAATTCATGGCTGTGTTGGCCTCAAACATATTTGAAGTGCTTCCTTCAAAGGAGGGGTGATAGGAGGTATGTGTATCCTCAATGACATAGATGCCGCCTGGTTTTAGCAGCGGGAAGAGCGTTTCAAAACTAGCAATAATGTGTGACTGCATATGACTGCCGTCATCGATGATGATATCAAAAGGACCTTCCTTAGTATTTACATATATCAGAAAGGAAGCATCAGCCTGATTCCCCTGATAGATATGGATCCGATGTTCCTTAAGGGCTGATTTGTCATGTATGTCGATGCCGGTGATCATTCCTTTAGGAAAGTAATACTTCCACATTCGCAATGAGTTGCCGCCGGCGTGCGCACGTGTATTCCCACCAACACCGATTTCCAGCAAGTGGATAGGTTTGTAGCGAAGAGGGCCAAACCATTGGGTATAGATCGGAGTATAGGCATGCCGTCCCCATTTGTCGGTTTGATAGATGATCGCAAGAGAAGTCAGATCACGAGGTGAAAAAAAAGCTCTCCATTCCTCACGCAGGCGCTTGAGGGTCCAATACGTTTTCCAGGGAAGTGCAGACCGGAGACGATCTTTCCAGGTTTGCGGAACCTTCATCGTTTGTTTTCCTCTTCTTTGATCAGCGATGAGAACCGATAATCCTCCCGGTCATATTTACTGAGGAAGAGGTGACGCTTTTTCATTAAATCTTTGTCCATCAAGAGCGCGACAGGTTTCAAGACATCTACAGATTCAGCGACAAGCTTGAGGATGGCCAGGATCGGTATCGCTAATACCACACCGCCAATGCCCATCAATGATCCCATGATCACTACACCGATCAAGGCTACAAACGGGTTGATGCGCACACTTGATCCCACGATTTTCGGTGTAATATAATTGCCCTCTATCTGTTGGATGATCACATACATGACCACGACGGCAAAGGGTTGCCAACTGTGTTCTGCTGTGGCGAGTGAATACAAAAATGGAAGTGCACCTCCAATCGTCGTGCCGATGTACGGGATGATCACCAGGCAGGCCGCCAATACCCCCCAGAAGATCGCATGTTCGACACCAATCAATAATAGACCAGCGCAATTGAGGAAGGCGAGGATAATAATCACGGTAACCATACCGGCGAGATAGCGCTGTATGAGGTGAACGGATTGTGTGAGAATGGATTCAATCTCTTCACGTTTGTCTTTAGCAAACTGGATCATTAAAAAGTCCCTGAAGGCATCTTTGTAGATCAGCAGGAATATGGTGTAGATGAGGGTGAGTGCGGCATTAAAAAGAAATCCGGCGCTGCTGCTGATCCCCGCGGTCACAAAATCAATCGGCGCCTCGAGGAGCTTGCTCATCATGAGATCCATTGAGGCCGGATCGGCGGGCATATCCAGGTAAGGAATATTCTGATCGAGAAAAACCATGATTTCCCGAATCCCATTTTTAATCTGGTCCTGGATCGAGGTCATTTCGGAGACAATCGCAATCAACTGATAGCCGAAAATAAACCCAAGGCCGGTAACTGCGGCAAGCACCAATACCACCGCGCCGGTGATGGAAACCGCCTTCCTGGGGATGCGTTTGAAAATCCATTTTTCCAGCGGCATCAGCATAAACGCAAAGAAGATGGCAAAGAAAATGGGGAACAGGAGCCCACCGCCTTGCAGTAGCAGGAAGCCACCACCAAGAATAACGATGAGGATATAAGCAGTGTTTCTAAGCCATTGCATAATTATACCTTTACGGAGCTGAATGGAAGGGAAATTTACACATTATTTAGTAACCAGATTTAATGTCAGGATCGACGGGTATGGCCCAGAGTTCATTGATCCTGCTGTACGCACGGCCACGTGGGAACAGGAGCGGTTGCCTTTATTTGAGCACTTTTGCGCTCCCACTGTATCCGCTCAACGTTCATCGAATTTCACCTGGTTGATTTATTGTGATGCATCAACAGATCCGGATATCATTTACCAAATCCGAAGGATAGTTCATGCAGTTCCCGCGGTAGAACTTTTATTCGTTGATCATTATACTGACATGATCGCGCACTTGAAACATCGATGTGCTGAGGCACGTACTCCTTTTGTGATTACATCAAGATTAGACAATGATGACGGCCTGGGAAGAGATTATATCTTCAAAGTGCAGGAGCACTTTGAGCCATCCGGTAATGTCGTGATAAACCTGTCAGGTGGTGTTATTTATAATATGGAAGCAGGTTTGCTCACCCATCTGCACCAGAGCCTGAACAATTCTTTTATCAGCCTGATTGAAGAAGTTCAGTCCGCAGATGAATTAATTACGGTTTATGGTTTTCGCCACCTTGCCCCTCCTTCGATGGTCCGCGTTAAAAATATACCACACCCATACGCTTTCTGGATGAATCTGCACAAAAAAAATGCAGGACCACGATTTAACAGAGGCAGGCCATCCTGGCCCGTTTGCATTGCGCGTCATTATGCCATTCAATTAAAATACTTTCCAGTTTCGATATCCAGCACCATAACTTATAGCATGCGATGGCTACCCAATGCCTTGAAAAATAGGTGGAGAAGTATCGCCTCTTCACGTCCTTAATCCCGATCATCAGGCTGAAGGGTTTCAATCTTCAGTTTATCTTTAACCATGCAGCAGGATTTTAAGCATTATCTCATCACCCGTTTCAATGTGCCTGTAAAAAACTGGGAAAAGGATAAGGCCGGTAACAAGGTACTTGATCAGGAATGGATGGAACATCGGCTTCATCTCTTTAGTCAGTATTGTGCGCCTACTATCCGCATCCAGACTTGCACTAATTTTACCTGGCTGATCTATTGTGATATAAACACGGAAAGCCATTTTCTGGAGCAGGTAAGATCTGCGATTGCGGGAATGAATCATGCCGAGATACGATTAGCCGATGATTTTGATGGCCTATTGCATGATCTTCGCGAGACTATTTTACACTTGACCACTCCATATGTGATCTCCACCAGGCTCGACAATGATGACGGACTCAGTCCGGATTTTATCAGGAACGTACAGACACATTTCCGGCCTCAGCATCGTCTGATTCTCAATTTTACCAAAGGCGTTTTATATGATGCAGGCCATAAAGTGATGACGGAGATCCGCAGAAGTTTGCGTAACCACTATGCCAGTCTGATTGAAATGGTGACGGTGGACACCATACCCCTTACGGTGCTGGGATATCCACATGGCATTCCTCCTGCAACTACGGAAATATTGGATTTGCATCACAGGTGGAGTTGGCTCAAAATTATTCATGATCGAAATATGGCCAGTAAAACCAATGGATGGCCGTTGTTCAACAGTCACATAGCGGATCAATTTAAACTCAATCGAAAATTATTTCCAATATCCTTTATCTCAACGTTAGTCTATATCATGACGCGATCCTTGTCCAGGATAAAGCGTAAGTGGTTGCCAAAGAAAGTATCCAGGCCGGAATAAGGACTTTTTATCAAACTGGATCCCGGGGCAATGCTTTAATTTATAAAGAGTGGAAAATAAACCAAGAAAGAGTTACCTGACGATCATCAGTTTACCCCATTCCTGACCGGAATAGGTGCCTTGACCATAGGGAGAGTAATGTGGAAAGGATTGACCAGATTCATCCCGCGCAACAAGTCTGTACAAATAGAGTCCTGAAGAGAGTTGGGCGCCGGTCTGATTCGATCCATCCCAGGCGTACGAAGTCATGTGATGTCCGGGCGCAAGTGGGCCCAATTCTTCTTTTGTGATATCACGCACTTTGATGCCGGTGACGGAATAGATTTCGATACTATAATCTGCGGGAGCACCCGGACCGGTGAGCGTGTAGATAAACCTGGTGTTGGAACTGAATGGGTTTGGAAAATTATAGATGTAAGAAATGGCAGCGTCATTGATGACTTCAAAGGATACCATGTAGTCCGCATCACCGGCAGCATTTCCACTGGCATCTTTGGCATTGACGATAAAGCGGTATGTCCCATCTTCATATAAATCCGGTGACAGCCTCACCTCAGCTACGTTTGGTCCATCTGTCCCCGAAGGAATGAAGCCTACCCAGGGATATGAAAAATAGACTCTTCGTGGATTCAAATCCGACGGATATTCAAGATAAAGCGTAAACAATGTGGTATCGGTCAACCGCAACTGATTGTTTTCATCTGAAAGCCTGACATTGATTAAAGGTCTTGCAGAAACGAGATCACCATCCTTGATGTGGTATCCATCGAAAGTTACATCCAGCAGAGGATTGGCTTGATCCCTTCTAACATGCATGGATAGAAGCCCTGTATTGTTATTGACATTTAGTTCGCGGATGGTCTGTCCGGGATTAACCTCCATGATGAGTCGGTAATCTCCCTGAAATCCGGCGGTATTTTGACTGAATTCTACAGGAGAAATACTGAAGGGCTGAACATCTGTGATCACGCTGGATAGTTCTATGCTAATATTGTCCTCACTAATGATCTGCAGCGATACAGGAAGCGAGTCAATGGTATAGGGACTCAGATTTTCTACAAACGTATGAAGCGACATGGTCTCTCCCTGGTTTAGCGTGTCCGCATAAAACGTCAATCCTTCAGATGGTTTGATGATAAATTCCGGAAGTCCTTCATACAACACGCGCCAATAATTGATTTTGCCGGGAGTATAGGTGATACTGTCTTCTGTAGAGTAGGTTAATTGAATATATGGGAATAGAGCAGCATCAATGGCGGCAATAGAGGTATCAGCAGCCGTGAGTTGGGTTGAAATAAATAAGGTGTCGGACAAGTCAGCGGAAAGCGCGATGGCTGACACTATGTTCCTCCCTACGGTGTCTGGCGTCGACGTCACGGTGGAGTGTTCAATCGAATACCATTGGGATGCAGGGCCAGCAAGTTGCGATCTATAGGTCCCGTGTGTTAATGAACGCATGATGTCCAGATTCATAGAGACGACATCAGCACTGTCCCTGGCAATGAGTTCAAGAATACCGCCGCGGTCTTTTTGGAAAAAAACAATATAGGGCTTACTGTCTGTGGATGCAAGCATGCGTACGTCTGACGACGGATATTGTTTTTCGATCATGGAAAAAATACTTTTTCCATATACAGCCTCATCACCTTCCCACTGTTCCGGAAAGTAGTCGGGATAGGCCGGTTGTTGATAGGTATAGAAGAATACGTAATATCCGGACGGAATCACATTGTCTACAAAATCAATCAGTGCTTGTCTGCTCTCCGGGAGATCCATGCGATATGGAAAGCAAGGGGCATCAAAAGACAAATGATTGGCGGAGCCATATAGCCCCGGATTTGGATTCAGCATAAATTTTCCAGTCACACTATCAATCGCGACTACAAAAGCCTGAACATTCCGGTTTCTGAAACCTGTAAAGAATTCCGCTTTGATGACACCATCAATCGTGACTTTGGGTATCAGTGCCTGAGCAATATCATGAAATCTATTAAGGATATTGAAATTATAGGACGACTGATCAAAAAGGAAACCGCGACGAAGGGTGTCCGTAATTAATTGAATGAGTTTATTGTCTGTCAATTGATAAAATTCGCTTTGATTCCAACCCGGAAAATCAGCAGGTTCATATATAAAGGACCGTTTGCTCCAACGAAAACGCTGCGCCGGAGAAAGGCTGTCTGCGCTCACCCGCCAATAATACACCTGGTCAGGAGACAAAGAAAGGTCCGGGGTCCATTCATAGGTGGAGAATTCATTTTCCATCACATGGTGGACCTTGAGTGGACTATTGAAAAATGGTGTCGTGTCCAACTCGAAAGCAACACGCTGTCCGCTACTGAAAGCATTACTTCCCATAGCAGTAAGCGTTGGTTTGGTCTTAGTCACAATGCTAAAGTCAGGCGGGTAAGCCGCTGTGACCAGGTCATCAACGACATAGATGGTGACTCCTTCTATGCCCAGATTGTCTTTGAGTTGGTTATTGTTTTCCGCATCCGGGGCCGGCAATTCCGACACGCTTTGTGATGGATCAACAGTGATGAGTAATCTGAATACACCCGATTTGCCTTCAGTCAACAAGGGCACTTGTTTGTGGATGACCGAGGCATACGCACCTGCAACAATGGAGTCACGTGCAAGTTCCACCACTGATCCGTCATTTAATTTCATCTGGATCAAATAGGGAACAGTCTGGTGCAGATTGCGTCCAATATTATGTATGGAAAACTGAATGATAAAACTATCCAGATTAGTGTTCAGATTTTCAGGAGAGATCAAAATGGAATTTCGATCGATGATATAGTCGGGTCCTGGCAGCGGATGCAATTGCAAAGCAGGATCACCTTGTAATGTTTGTTGCTCGAGCAGGTATCGATACGCATTATTGTTGCTAATATCAATGTTGATAAAATCATCGAGTGCTTGTAATCCAAACAGAATACTCTCACCCAATGTGCATCCATATTCCAGATTTCCAAAATACTCATACCATGGTTTCGACCAGGTGTATAAAGCGGAAGGGAATTGTGAACCCGACCCAGATATAAAAGCTATAGCTCCTTCGTCGGGGATTCTGACATAATTATCACTGAGGCTTAACGCTGTACCATGGATCTGTCCCGCACTACAGCCCATGGCACTGAAGATAGGATACCGATCTTTGTTATTCCATTCGGATGGGTCATTGATTTGATATTCAAACGTACTGGTGGCGGAGTGTCCAAGGTAGCTGATTAAACCACATCCTTCATGAAGCAAATCAAGCACCTGGGCGGATTGCGTTTCGCCGATTTCTTCCGTGGATTTCTTTTGGAAAAAATGGACATTGCCCCCATAAGCTGATTGCGTGATCACTGTATCCAGCAATCCAAGGGCGTATTCAAAATTTGTTTGCTCTGAGGCGTCTTTGCCGCCGCCGAGATGCATGACGTTTTTAATCCAGTCCTTAGCTTCAGGGGTTTGAGCCGCATATCTTGATTGATCGTGAGCTTTTACTTTAGCCAGGTATGTGGCTATAGCCTCAGGATTTGTAATGGCCAGTCGTCCAATTGGATACCTGGGCACCAAATCCCAGGGCGTAGCTGCTAAAAGATTATCACCACCGGGACGACCAAAAGTGGGCACAAAAAACTGATTTTCCCATGTCCCGTTTTCGTACCGGGATCGGTTGTATTCAAGACCACGTCCGATGATATAAATCATGCGCGCGGAGGGCCAGTGCCTGTGCATAAATTCCACAAAATTGCGAATGGCCATAGGATGTCTTTCCACCCCATAGCCAAATTGTTCGTAGAGATCGAGAATGGAATACGCGTAGGCTTTGTACTGACCTCCTTCCGAAGACAGCCGGTACTGAATGTATTCACTTCCTGTACCGAGGGCCATGAGGTCAGGATGCGTAATGACAATGTATTCAGTATCATCCGCGGTAAAATCCTGAAACGACATTTCATTCATGGTTGAAATGAAATGGATCGAAGTGCCTTGATCCTGGATAGACAGCGCATCGGTTGAGGCTGCAGCGGGCCAATTGAAGTGCACATTGTTTTCTCCATTCAATTCAGCAACCATTCTTTTTGAGCCCTCCAGACTGTACACAAGCGGTTGAACGTTTTGATGTGCGAAATTTTCCAGTACATAATACAAGTCACCCGGAAGATTTTTTGTTTCCAGTGTAGCCTTACTCACTCCACCCAAATCAGCATGACGTGGATAGGTCAATTCGATCGTAACCAGTGAATGTCTGCTGATCGAATTGCTGTTGTTGATATTGAGCTGATTGGCATCCAGGATTTTTTCAACAGGAAGGTCGAAATAGGCATCAATAATCATTATACCGGAGGCAAAAAGGGTATCCAGAAGTTCACCGTTCCAATACGCTAAAAATGCATGGTCACCACTATTTGCGGACGTCATTCGAATGTGGAGCGTGGCCTGAGTTCCAGGGATGCGGCCGGAGGTATTCAGATTGGTAAAGCTGTTAGTTTCGCTGGCTTTGGAAAATCCCTCTCCATGCAGATAGCTGGAATAGGATACAGCCCCACCTCCGGAAATGGGATAGTATGGATCATTATTCACCGCGGTAAAATCAAGTACTTCTTTATGAAAGTAATATGGTTGGACAGGAGGTGCAATACCAATATCATTGACCAGAATCTCGACACGTGATGGAGCATCTGTACCTGAAACCGTCAGGTAATAGGGGCGCTTGTCTGTATACATGCTATGATCCGGATGAAGCATGTCTTTATTTGGCACTCTAAAGAGAAATCTGTCCAGTTCACCGCGATTGCGTTTGCCCAGAAACTCAATAAAATCGTTTGGGCCAAAAACCTCGGTAGTTGAAACGTAAAGGGGGATTTGCTGGCCGTAGGTATAGATTCTGAATTCACTTCCTGGAGTGGATGCTAATCCTGCTTCCTGAAGCGTGCTAAAAGGGATGCGGTAAATACCATCAGCATCAACAGTAAACTTGTAGTACTTCTGCCCATAGGTAATCCACTCATTACCCACAAGCGTATCGCTATCGACTAACATTTGGGCTTTAATGCCCATTGCGGAAAAAAAGGAAAGGAGGAGAATCAGATAAAATTTACGCTCCATAAGTCTCAATAGTGGTGGAATTCTTCAAAATGTCCTCAAAGTTAAGGATTTAAGAAGGTACGGCGCAACAGAAAAAGGGGAATGACTTAAGGTGTCGGCTGGTATTCATTCCGCCATAAATCCACGGATGGCTTCAGCAAAGGCCGTCGGTGCATCTGCGTGAACCCAATGCCCTGCTCCGGCGATGGTCTCTAACCTGAATTGCGGAAACAATTCCGCGATAACCGGAAGATCCTCTTCCAGGATATACCTTGACTTTTGCCCCCGAATAAATAATGTGGGCCCAGGATACATACCGGTTTCTCCAATGGTCTCCATGAGATGCCCATATGCGGATATGATCACCGGCATATTGGCTTTCCATTCCAGTTTACCGTCAGGATCACGGGAGATATTTTTCATCAAAAACTGGATCGTCGACTGGTCATTACCCAGGAAAGCGGCCATCGTATTTTCAATTTCGGAGCGATCCTGCATACTGTTAAAATCAATGGAGGAAATCGCTTCGATCACTGTGGTATGGTGAGGGGGATAAAATTTTGGGGCTATGTCCGCTACAATCAACCTGCTGACACGCTCAGGATGATGCAGGGCGATATGCATAGCCACTTTTCCTCCCATGCTGTGACCCAACAGGGTGGATTGTTCCAAACCGAGATCATCCATCAATTCCAGGATGTCATCGGCCATAACTTCAAAATTCATTTCTGGATCATGTGGAGACCTGCCATGATTTCGCATGTCCACCACGATCGATTGGCATTGATCTTCCAGCATGCGCGCGATGGTCCGCCAGTTGTCTCCCATGCCAAAGAGTCCGTGCATGATGATGACGGGTTGACCTGTGCCGTATATTTTATGGATGAGTTTCACACTTCAATATTTCACTTACATCTCTCTCAATAGTTGAACATTCCCCTTTTCATGCTTATACAAAGAGTTAGATGTGATATTTATCAATCAAGCTAATCAGTCCATTAACCTGAAGGTTAAATCAATTGTTTCTGCTCCAGCCATTGAAGGACGTAATCTTCTTCAAAACCTTTTGCCCCTGCAAAAGCTGCCAGTTTTCGGACTTTAGAATCCTGAGGATCATTAACCAATGTCCTTAGTTTTTGTTCAAGCAGATTCGCCAACACAGAGCTATACTCATTTTCATCTATGATGTGGAGGACAGATTCAATGATGCCTTCTTCAAATCCCTTGTCTTCCAGTTTGTTTCTGATTTTTTGCCGGCCCCACCGATCCAGGTTCCATTTTTCGGACACATAGCTATGCAGATAGCGATCGTCATCCAGAAATTTGTTTTTCCTCAGGTGTTCAAGGATTGATTCAATCTCATTTTCCTCCACATTCCAATCCCGTAATTTTTGCACAACATCCGAAGTGCAGTGTTCGGCATCTGCGCAATATTTTGATATTTTTTGCAGTACATCCATCGTAAGATTAAATAGGAAATTTCCTCTTGTAAGGGGTCAACATATTCTGGTGAGATCATCACCAGTTAAATCCTGCGCATTATTTGTTGTGATAATTAAAAAATATCCTCCGCCTCCCGCACCGCAAAACTTGACATAGGTGTCAGGAGTTGCTGTCAGATTATCCCAGCGATGTTTTATTGCATCAGGTATCATCATCTCAAAATGCTTTCGTTGAAATTGATTGATGACGTTCAGGCATGTTTCCAACATTGCCCCTTGACCCAGCAAGTAGAAATGAATGGCATGTTCCACA
>CAZYHJ010000016.1:32110-45520 GCA_964646645.1 uncultured Saprospiraceae bacterium
GGTTGATCAAGCGCTGATTTAAACATATTGACCAGCGGACCTGTGGCTCTTCCTATACCGCTATCCAGGAGGTACACTTTCATGCCTTCTGGCCAATCAGGCGTAGCGACGAGATGGAAGAGTCCCTTTTCATCTTTATACACTGCATTTTGATGAAAGGACACCATTGGATCCATGCCTGAACTCGCCCCATGAAAATAGCCTTCCATTTTACTTAATACATCTTTCGCAGGAGAAGAGTTTGATTCAGTTCGAACGTATCGGTCATAGATCGCTGCCACGTATGCTCCCGAACTGCCGAGCCCATAACCAATCGGAATATCGGCAGTATAAATCCATCCTGCTTCGACGTCAGCAATCATTTGTTGCTGAACAGCTGAGGATATAAGTTGGTTGGCTGATAGCCACGAGGAATACGCCACAATGGAATTTAGTTGCTCTGCGTCCGGCATGCTCACATTGGTCCACTTCCCATGCCAGTGATTCAGCGGCAGTGCCAATGCCTGTGATCCACAAAGCACGGTGTATTCACCAAATAGAAGCAACTTGGATGGATAGATTATGGACATGACTTGATGCAAAGTTACAGCTGTTTTACCGCTGATCGAGAAACGGTTGCCAGCCATCGTTGTTCATGGCTTGCAAGCGAAGAACATCTTCACAATACGCCGTCAGAGAGGTCCACAGCGATATCAGGTGATTATTAAACAGATCGGAGCCTATGATATGGGTGCCTGCATCAGCGAGCGCAACTTCTCTTTTCATATTTGGAGGGGTACCTAACTGCGTATACATTTCTCGCATTCTTTTGACGGATACCACCATATCCTGATGTTGCTCATCCTTAAAGTAATAGGCCATATACATAGGATCATTGATTTGACGAAAGGTTTCGGGGGTCATGGTTTCATCTATGATCGACTTAAGCGTGATTAATCCTTCGATCCTGTAATTGGTGTACCAGTATTGATGTGCAGGTCCCGGTGCTTTCCATCCGTAAAAATTTGAACCAAGGATCATTCTCGTGATTTGTAATCCCCAGGGTCCGGCCATCATAAAGGATCGCGGATCATAGTAGTCTATATTTGGGGATAACATGATTTGAGCTTCGACGAGATCAGGATATTGAGCGGCGAGATATAAGGTAAGCGTACTTCCTGTCGAACACGACACCACAATCACTTTTTCTCCGATCGCTCTACCTATGGCAATGGCGTCAAGTGCGGATTGCATCCATTGTACCGGATCAATGTTTTTCAGTGGGTCCTCGCCCGTCAGTCCATGATCTTCCAGACGAGCGAGATATAGATTGCAGCCATAGCGATGGGCGAGGGCTTCGTGGATGGGATCACCTTCTTCCTGGCTGGCGCCGTTACCATGCAGATACACCATGCTATAAGGCGTTTTCTGATATGGAGTAGTCCAAATGATCCTTGCTTGATTATCAGGTTTGAGTTTTAGCAGTGCTTCTTTTGCTGAAATACTATCTTCAACAGCCTTGAGATCGCTGTTACATGTTGGGATGACTAAGGAAGTAAATTCAGGTCTATCTGGCTTAGGGCCAGGCAGATAAAAGATGATCAATCCCAGGAGGATACCCGCGATGATCCACAACCATTTCCGTTTATTGTTGATTGCCATAACCCCCAAGGTATGAAAAGGGCATCAATAGAAATACGTTCTGATGTATTCATAGATGCTATACCGGTTTCGGAAGATCAACACCAGCGAGATCAGCAAGCCAAAGATGACGATCCATCTGAAATTCTGGCCGTGACGTTGCAGGCGTTCTCTTCGGTTTCGGTAGCGGACGCGGGTGGTGTAGGACATTTGTCAGTGGTGAGTGGTGAATTGTAAGTTGTCAGTGGTGAGTGGTGAATTGTAAGTTGTCAGTCGTGAATTGTGAGCAGTGGATCGTGAGTCGTCAGTCGTGAATCGTGAGTCGTCAGTCGTGAATCGTGAATCGTGAGTCGTCAGTCGTGAGTTGCGATTGGTGAGTTGTGAGTCGTCAGTCGTGAATCGTGAGTGGTCAGGGAGCAGTGAATTGTGAGTGGTCAGTTGTGAGTTGTGAGTTGTGAGTCGTCAGTCGTGAGTTGTGATTGGTCAGTTGTGAGTTGTGAGTTGTCAGTCGTGGATCGTGAGTGGTCAGTGAGCAGTGAATCGTCAGTCGTCAGTCGTCAGTCGTGAGTTGTGAGTCGTCAGTCATGAATCGTGAGTGGTCTAAAGTCTAAAGTCTAAAGTCTAAAGTCTAAAGTCTAAAGTCTACAGTCTACAGTCTACAGTCTACAGTCTACAGTCTACAGTCTACAGTCTACAGTCAGTAATTAGTGGCCGCAAAGGTAATGGAATGGAGAGTAATTTCGGTGTTGCGGGCTTTGGTGTGATGGAGAGCAATTTTGATTTCAGATTGTCGTTTCGGCTCCGCTCAACGACCGTAATTCCTGCCAAGAACAATGTCCCTTTCTTTGATATTTCATATTTAATGCTTCGGCTGGTCGACGTTTCGTCTCCGCTCAACGTTTTCACAGATTTTAACAGGAAAGACTATTTAGTTCATTGAGTTGAGCCGAAACGACATTTTTCAATCTTTCTCACCGCCAGGTCGGAAAATCAGCATCACCTCTAAAATCGTAATTTGTAATTTGTAATTCATTACTCTTCCCACTTTCTTCATTCTTCAATTTTTCCCGCCTGGCGGACGGGATCTCCGCTTCGCTTCGACATTCTTCATTTTAACTCCTTGTGTCTTTCCCAATAGTTCTGATCCTCGATCTCTTCCAGAATCTGGAGATAATGTTCATATCTCAGGATGGAAATCGATCCTTCCTCTACTCCTTTCTTGACGGCGCAGCCGGGTTCGTTGCGGTGGAGACAGTTGGGAAATTTGCAATCGGAGGATCGTTCGAAAAATTCGCGGAAGTTGTGGGCCACATCCATGGGCTCGAGATTATTGAAAGACAACATCTTGATGCCCGGAGTGTCGATGATGTATCCTCCTATATCAAGTGAAAACATTTCAGCAAAGGTGGTGGTGTGTTGACCTTTACCGGAGTAATCTGATATTTCATCCGTCTTTAGCCCAAGACCAGGTTGAATGGCATTGACCAGGGTTGATTTTCCAACACCGGATTGTCCGGCGACCAGTGAGATTTTATTTGTGAGTAGTCCTTTCAGCAATTCAATGCCGTCACCAGTTTGGGCAGAGCAACTGATCACCGTATATCCAAGATCGCTGTACATGATCTGGAGGCCGGCAAAGATTTCTTTTTCTTCATCACCAAATAAATCATTTTTATTGATGACGATAATGACCGGAATATCATGTGGTTCGGTCATGAGAAGAAACCGGTCGATAAACCCCAACTTGAGGGTTGGGTTGATAATGGTCGTCACCAATACGGCTTGATCAATGTTTGAGGCAATCAGGTGCAGATCATGTTTTCTTCTTGGCGATTGCCTCACCACATAATTACGGCGAGGTAATACTTCTGTGATGGTGCCCTTAAACTGATCATTCGTTTCGTATTCAACCGTGACTTCATCGCCGACCCCAACGGGATTGGTGGTCTTAATATCATCCAATCGAAGTTTGCCAATGATCCGGCAAGGCAAAATGGAGCCGTCTTCGAGCAGGATATCATGCCAACTCCCGGTGACTTTGGTGACTGTGCCTTTCATTTAGAAGCGTTGGGCAGGAATATACAATTCAAATACAAATGGATTTCCGTCATATCCCGAAAGTAATCTTGTAAATCTACATCCTATTGTGATATCTCCAAATTCGAAATCAACCAGAACTTCAAGTCCCGCACTGCTTAAATGTTGATCAGGGGCATCAATATAATCTGAATAACCGTAATCAAAGAAAGGTTGCAGCCGTATGCGCCGCACATAAGCGATACTGCCAAATCCTAAATCCGGATATAGCAGCGGGAAGCCATATGTGATCCCAAGTTTATAGTTCTCATCGCCATCCGGAATTTCAAATCCTCTGGGACCCGCATACCGGCTGCTGAGTTGTACATAATTGTCCCCGGTCTGTTGAGTGAGCATCTCGGTATTGAGCAGAATATAATTGGATGGTTTAAAGGAAGGCAATGCAAACAGGGCATTACCGTACAGTTGGCTGATCTTCTCAATCCCTACATTATGCGAATAACTCACATCCAGCAATTGCCCCAAAGAGGGCAAAGGTTGACGATGAGCCTTGAGTTTTTGATTGATCAGCAAGATGCGCTCCTGAAGATATTGGTAGCGCAGATCCTGCCTGAAATCCGGCTCACGTTTGAGACGGCTCAACCCGTTGTTGAAGGTGGTGGCTACATTGACTACCTGGTGGTATACGCCTGATGTAAAGAGTAAGGGAACAGATACACCAGTGTATACTTCATTACTGACGGATACGTATTCCGTACCATCGGTGGCATATACTTTTTGCCGCAGATTACTATAGCCAAAAGCAAGTTCGGGAAACCACATGCCCATCCGGATATTGGCATAGGGTCCGTAGCTCTTGTTATTGCGGTTGTATTGATAACCGGCAGCTATGGACATTGAATTCAAGATATTGTCTGATAGCAGTTCAGCAGCCCAAACGGGATCATCGGCACGGATTCTCCAGCTATGCACATTGACTACATTGTTCCAGGGGTGATATTCTTTCGTCTCAAAATTTCGATCAGGATTTGATTCCGCCAGGAGGTTTCGATCAGAGGCCCCGGGAATGTCTACGATGTGATCATCCAGGTTGATCATTCGCCATTGGCGGGGATCTCCCGGGACGCGCACCAGCTTTTTTCCATAGTTAGTGTATTCTGCGCAGACAATTTCATTCTTTACAGGGTCCCACGTTGGATCATAATGAGCACTATTGCCCTGACTCACCTGGTAAAAGATTCCTTCTGTCTTATCTACGGCATACACCTGGTCAAGATGACCTAAGCCGCAGGTCATAAAGATCCATGGACCTGCTTCGACAGGTCGTCCAAGCACTGCATAACTATAATGTGTCAGTTTGGTGATGATGCCTGTCTTAATGTTTTGTTTGATCAGGCACATTCTTCCTTCGGCATTACGGGCCGTCGCTATAATATGCTCACCATCCTCCGCAAAGAAGGGATAGCCGATATACAGGTTGTCCGGATTCGGCAACTCAGTAATTTGTTTACCTGAAGGAACTTCAAGAATATGTAACCTGAAATCCCCTTGCTCATTAGTATGAAGGGCTACGATTTTCTCCCCACGGATATCCAGCTTTGGCATGAAATATCCTTTTTCAGGAACAAGGTCTTTCTTTCGATTACGTTGTGCATCGTATAGGACGATGACATTCTTGTCCAGTCGAACCCATCTTGGGTCAAAGCGGGCTTCAGTCCATACCATCCATCCTTTTTCCTGATCAAAATAGGAGTCATGCTGCAGTCCGGTACCACGTATTCGTTCACGATGTCCGTCCGGTGTGAATTTGAATATTGCAGATGTGGAATCAAAGCTCGTAATGACACAATACACATGGCCTTCCCCGTTTACATCCGGGTAATTCATATCATAATAAGCAGCGGATTTATTTTTATCCGTGATGGGTATAGGAGGATAATGGATTTCTTCAGTTTCCTGTGCTTTCCATTCCTTTCCAAAAAAATCCATGGCTCCCCAATAGAGGTGCTTATTGCTTTTGCCATAGAACTTTTTGATTACCCCTGAATTCGGATCATAAATGGGTTTTATTTTAGGAGTGATCCTGAAAATCGTGTCCCAGGTATCTTCTCCAAATACATGATTGCCATACTGCATCATCAGGTAACCCAATGGATAATGATCAGGTACATTAATTTTATATGACCCGTTACGAAGTTTATAATAATTCCATGGCTTTTCATGCCGGATACGTTCGCGAAAAGGAAGTGTAAAGCTGCTCAAACGTCCACGTCCCTGTGAACTGTACTTTGTTTCCATCCAAACCGCATCCCCTTCGCGCATCCAATTGGTGGTAGCAAGTCCGACCATCCCCAGGAATGCCTGTTCCCCGAAAATGACTTTGATGATATGGCTTAAACTGGTGTTGATGGCATTCACTTGCTGGACATGCCTGTATTCATGAATGGCCAGCAAGTCTTCCCATGGTAATGAACCCAGTTGAAAAGGGTTTTCATTTGGTTGCAAATAGAGTTCAGACACATAAGGGGCGAGACCTACATATCCATTGGAAATATTGGTACGGGGTTGAAGAACAACAGGTATGGGCTCGTATCGGCTGTCTTTGGCTATCGGATCCACCGAGGCTAGCTTGAGCATCAGCGATGCCACACGACGAGCTTTAGCTTCCTGACCTTCGGGATAAATAATACGCAGGCTATCATGCTGCAACTGATACCATTTAGTGGAGGATGGGAGCAGCCCGAGCCGTTGGGCATCAAGCGTATGAGAAGCGTACAACACACCCAGCAAGGCCAGGTATAAATACAGCCTAGACATTCAGGGCTACATTATGTGCATGGATGGTGGCCGAAATATCAATCAACAAGGACGGATCCTGTTCGAAAGCATTTCCTACGACAATGACATCAGCTCCCGCATCCAGGTTTTCCTTTACCTTTTCAGCTGTTCGTATGCCTCCACCAACAATCAACGGAATATCCACGGCACCACTGACGGCGGAAATCATTTCAGCCGGTATGGGTTTTGTGGCTCCGCTACCTGCATCCATAAAGATCATCTTCAGTCCTAGCATTTCTGATGCCATCGCTGTGCATGCGGCAATATCTGCTTTATCCGATGGGATCGGAGACGTATTGCTCATATACAACACTGTTGTACCTACACCACCGTCGATCAACATATAACCTGTAGGTAAAACTTCCAGCGAACTTAATTTCAAATAGGGAGCGGCGATTACATGTTGACCGATCAGCAAATCAGGATTGCGTCCTGAAACCAGCGAAAGGAATAGAATGGCATCTGCTTTATTGCTGAGTTGATACGAACTGCCGGGAAACAGAATCATCGGGATGGTGCATCGCTGCCTGATCATCTGGAGACAATGATCCAGTTGGCTATTGACGAGCAGGCTGCCGCCGATAAAGAAATAATCCACGTGGTATCTGGCTGAGAGATCAATGATCTGGTCCAGTTTACCCAGGCGCATTTTATCCGGATCGATCAGTACGGCCAGTTTCTTTTGTCCGGCCTTTCTGGCCTGGATGAGATCGGTGTATATCGTGTGGCGTCCGGTATTCATCTTTCAAAGATAAGAAAGGGCGCAGGATCGTTTTGCCCCTAAATCCCATAAAGGGGACTTGCTCGTGAATATAGTGAAGGGTTAGAATTGAAGTTTGAAATGTAGGTGTCCACCTGAAGTCCCCTTTAGGGGATTTAGGGGCCTCATGGATCAGGTAAAGTGCTTCAACATCCTGACCTCCTCCTTTGTCAAAGGTCGAAAAATACCACGGGGCAGATTTTTTTTGGTGAGGCCGGCATAATACGTGCGGTCGAGTTTGACGACTTCGTAACCGAGATGTTCAAAGATCCGGCGGACGATTCGGTTTCGGCCGGAGTGGATTTCTATTTGTACCTCGCGTTTAGATTCACCTTCGACATAGTGCAAGCTGTCTGCTTTGATTTCACCATCTTCCAGGGTGATGCCATCACGTATCTTTTCGAGATCCTTTAGCGAAAGATTTTTATCCAGGGTGACCTGGTAGACTTTTGGCACTTTATGACTGGGATGACTGAGTTTTTTGGTGAGATCGCCATCATTGGTGAGGAGGATCAGACCGGAAGTATTGCGGTCGAGTCGTCCAACCGGATAGATGCGTTCAGGTACTTTTTGGGCTATTACATCCATAACAGTTTTGCGACCACGCTCATCACTGACGGTGCAGATCACATTACGGGGTTTATTCAGGAGGTAGTAGACCAGTTTGTCTTCAGGCTTGACGACCTGGCCTTTAAATGTGACGACATCTTTTGACGTGACTTTATGGCCCATTTCCTTAATGATCTCGCCATTGACGGTCACATGTCCCTGCATGATTAGCACATCTACAGCACGCCGGCTCGCAATTCCGCAATGCGCCAGGAATTTGTTGAGCCGCATATCGCCGTCAAAACTTGCCTCGCGCTTATGCGTAGCGGGAGTAAATCGTTTTGATTCTTCTTCCTGTTCGGTGTGTTTTCGGTCAAACGGCTTTTTTGTGAATTTGCCTTCTCCCCGTGAAAATTTAGATGGCGCTTCCGGTCTATCCTGTGATCTTCTTTGTACAGGTTCTTTCATAAATTTCTTCGCAAAATGTTCGCCGGTAGCGGATGCGCCTTTTTTAGCGGGAGATTTTGATGAGGTGGCAGCAGTTTTTTTTGCAGGATCTTTTAAACCCTTTTCCCGTTGCAGTCTTGCTTCCTTTTGTGCACGATTACGTGCAGCCAATGGATCCATTTCTTTACTCATTCGTGCGGGTCTGCCCGGCCGTTTTTCTTCCCGTTGTGGTCTTTCTCTTTTCAACTTAGTCTGTTTCGATTCATTTAACTGCGAAAACAATAATGGTAGTGCAGCAATATATGGTAATGCTCACAAATTAGGCATTATCCTGTGATCATAGTATTCGAGGAGAAATGATAGAGGAATTCACTTGTAGGGACAATTCACGAATTGTGCTTGTACGTGATCCTGACATGGGACAATTCACGAATTGTCCCTACTAGAATGGCACAGGCTCATCATCCTCATTCAATCGTGATGGCCGCGTGATGATGGCGTTATAATTATCTCCCGCAGGACCACGAGCGGATATGTCGTTGAAGTAATCATCTTCCGGATCGGTAAACTTGGCGAACTGGCTGATGAATTTGAGATTGACCGTACCCAAAGCTCCGTTACGATGCTTGGAGATGAGGATCTCGGCCTGATCTTTAGAGATGGTGGGATCGGCTTCCATCTCGTAGTATTCTGGTCTGTAGATAAAGGTCACGATATCCGCATCCTGTTCGATAGCTCCGGAGTCACGAAGGTCAGAAAGTTGAGGACGTTTATTTCCTCCGCGGGTTTCTACGGCGCGGCTCAACTGAGACAGTGCGATGACGGGTACCTCGAGTTCTTTGGCCATGGTTTTGAGCGAACGGGAGATGGTACTGATTTCCTGTTCGCGTGTGCCGCCTCTGCGCGTTTCAGGTCCGGCGGACATCAACTGCAGGTAGTCGACGATGACTAATTGTATATCATGGTGCATCTTGAGGCGGCGGCATTTGGCGCGCATTTCAAAGATGTTGATGGCCGGGGTATCATCGATAAAAATGGGCACTTCACTAAAGCGTTCAACCGCGCTGTTGAGTTGCTGCCATTCATATTCTTCCATTTGAGCGTTACGCAACTTAGATCCGGGAATCTCAGCGACCATCGACATGAGACGATGGGTGAGCTGCAGCGCTGACATTTCAAGGGAGAAGAACGCAACAGGTCGTTTATAATCCAGCGCGGCGTTTTTGGCGAGGGCCAGCGTAAATGCTGTTTTACCCATACCAGGTCGGGCGGCCACGATGATCAGGTCGGAGCGTTGCCAGCCATTTGTGACTTTATCCAGTTCCTTAAAGCCTGATGGAACACCGGTCATACCGATTTCCTTTTTGGAAAGGGATTCCAGTTCCTTTTGGGCTTTGATGGCCAGATCGCCTAATTTTGAATAGCTGCGGTTGAGGTTTTTCTGGGTAATGTCAAAAAGATTAGACTCCGCTTCGTCGAGCATCTGGAAGACATCCTTCGTGTCTTCAAATGCATCGGTGATGGTGGATGTACTCACGCGAATGAGTTCGCGTTGAATATGTTTCTGCGCGATGATCCTCGAGTGAAATTCCAGGTTGGCCGCACTGGCTACTTTATTGGTGAGTTCGACAAGGTATCCTACGCCGCCAATAAATTCGAGTTGACCAGCTTTCTTCAGCGCCTCATGCACGGTGAGGATGTCGACGGGTTGTGACCGCTCAAACAGGTGCATCATCGCTTCATAGATGACGCCGTGTGATTTTTTATAGAAGCTGTCCGGAGCCAGGATATCCAGTACGATGGCCATGGCTTCCTTGTCCAGCATAATCGCACCCAGGACGACCTCCTCGATCTGCATGGCCTGGGGTTGGATTTTACCATAGACCAGGTTGGTGAGATCATTGTCGGTCCGGATCGGTTTGAGGCGACTGCCGGTGGATGGGTTGTTATATGGTGTGGGTTCTGCCATTGTTTAGGTAGTGATGGAGTGATGTAGTGATGTAGTGATGAGGTGATGTAGTGAGTTGTGAATAGTGAGTTGTCAGTTGTGAATTGTGAGTTGTCAGTTGTCAGTTGTGAATTGTGAGTTGTCAGTTGTCAGTTGTGAGTGGGGTTCGAAAAATGCTCATTACTCACTTCACACTCACACTCACGACTCACGGTGTAAAGCTAAAGCCCTGCAAACCGATATCCTAACCTTCAAATCCTTCCTTTTTCAGGCGTTGTGAACAACAATAGTCCGGGGTGTGGAAAGAATGTTGGGAAGTCAGGAGGTTTTCAACTCGCTACTGTAAAATACATATTATAACAGGAGTGTATGTGAAAAAGTGCCCGTTTTCAGGCTGATTTTCTGGTTTTTCCATCCAGGCAAAGTCAGATTCAATTCAGATTTAAAAAAGTTATATATATAAAGTTCAGAAACATGAAATTGGGCGGATGGTCCTGATCGAGGCATTAGTGCCAAGATGTGTTAAAAAATTGTTCCCACAGATCTTGAGATTGGGAAAAGGAAGCCTTTTCGGACTGATTTTGCCTCGTGTCGAAATGATACTACAAACGGCTGTTTCACTCATATGTTGAAGATTGGAGTTATGCATTTGTGCAACTCGTCAACGTAACCGTTTTATCATCTTATTTGTAAAATTCAAATCAAATGAAAAGGATCACATTTATGATCCTCATGCTCACCTTTATCGGGATCAACGTTAATTATGCCGGTGGATTGGATCCCACATAAGTCCTGAAGAGTTTTACCAAGACAAAGAGCAAACTGGATGGGCTGATGGCCCAGCACATTGACCTTGTAGATTTAACACAGGTGCAGGTGCTGGCGGATACATCAAAATCTTATTTCATGCCGGATGTCTCCCAGAAGGATCTGCGATGGATCAAGAGAGGCAACAAGTTGTTTGCGCAAAAGATGGGCTTTGCGATGATCTTTGATTATGAGTTATGTGCTGAGCGGGGAGCAACGGCCTTATGATCAAAAGGCCACTTATGCACGGAGGATCAAGCCGGATGATACCCATGGGGCCTTGGAATTGACTGCCCGAAATGGTCGGGTCGACCTTGAAAGTGAAAACATTCTTAATGGGGTGAATACGATTTATATGTCAGGACTCAATTGGTGGGCTACGCAATACTGGAAAGCAGGGATCACGTATAGCCTCAGCGAACTGGACAGGTTCGGGGTAAAAGGGATTACACATTCGTATCAGGTGAGGGTGCAGTGGATTTATTAAAATGAAATTTTAACTAAAATTCACCAGAATTGGAGGGTAACGATTCAAGAAAAATGATAGAACTTCAACCACGTTTCTGTCAACTCTGAAAGAGATTACAAATTTGGAAATCATCAAATTCATGCAATATTTTTTAATTTGCTGCGTAAAGTCATAAACTACACTAGGTAATACCTGAGATTAGTTCTTTTTATTGGAAGAAACTCCCTTTTTTATGACTTCTATGACTCGAAGCGCTGCTGCCTTGCACTACCCTCATTATCTTTTAACCCTTAAAGGATGAAAGAGATAAAAAGGTGTTCCTTCAGTTTAATGCTGTTAGTGTTTGCTAACCAGTTATTGGCCCATCCGGTTCGGCAGGATTCTTTTCCCATCCATTATATCCTGATGGATTCTATTGGTATCAATTATAATCTGGAAAAAAACTTGTTTGCATTGACAGAAACGGAACTTAGAAATACATCATTGCCTTGGTGGGATCGTTCCGTATTGTATGGTAATTATTTTAGTTCGGCTGTAAATCTGTTTTTACCGATATCGAGAATCAAAAGGATATGGGTTGAGGGATATGCAAACGATCCATATGATGCATGTGAAGATGTATCCTTAGAATTTGCCCGAATGAAAACGATAGAATATCATAGAAATATTCCCCAAGTCATGCATTGTATATTGATGAGAGAAAAGGATTTTTTCCACTCCCATTGCAATCCCATCTATGCGCAATACGACAGTTTATTGATGAAAGAGCTGGAAGGGATGCGTAGTATCAAACAATTCAATAAAGAAGTGCAATCCAAGCTTGATAGTATACTCGAAGTGAAGGGCA
Organism: uncultured Saprospiraceae bacterium; assembly: GCA_964646645.1. Lineage (GTDB taxonomy): Bacteria > Bacteroidota > Bacteroidia > Chitinophagales > Saprospiraceae > Opimibacter. The sequence goes on from CAZYHJ010000016.1 coordinate 44,433, forward strand.
GATACCCAGGACGTTCACTCGTAGGTAATACCTTAGAAATCACAGCATGGACTGTATTACAAAAAGCGGATATATCCGTCCTGGAGAAGTATTTGCCTTTGCTCAAGGAAGCGGTGAAGACCAAGGATTTGCATCCGCAATTCCTGGCTGCTTCAATGGATAGGATAGAAGTGTTGAAGGGCTTGCCTCAAATCTACGGAACGCAATACCGGATGGTAGATGGTAAGGAAGAGGCCTATCCAATCAGGGATATGAAGGGAGTCAATGATTTACGGGGAGGAATGGGACTGGGAAAATTTGAATCCAAAAATTCAAGACTCGGTGATTTCATGGAAAACGCCAATCGGGAATAATGGGAATCGACGATATGTGTGTTTATAGGAAATTTAGTTTTGCAGGCAGATTTGTAGTATTAACCTTGTGTCATCTGCTACTCTTCGGCGAGTTCATAAATGCCCAGCATTCAAATCCGACAGGTATTCAGTATTACCCATTCATGAACAAGTTGCCTCGTGATTATACCTACTATAAAACCGGATTTGATGAATCAAAAGCAATCATTGAAGATCCTACCATTATATGGAGCGAGAAGGAATTTCCGTACTGGCGATATCTATTATCTAATGTTGGTTTGCTGGCTCCCGATAGCCTGATAAAGAAAATCTGGAGCGAAGCATATGAAAACAGTCCGCATGCAACCTGCGGCTTCTATTCCTATCTTTTCGAACAACCATTCGTGAATGATTATTTAACCCGAGCTCCCGTGGTTTACTTCTATCTGCATAATGAAAAAGTGTTTTTTGATAGTATTTGCAATGAGCTGTATTCAAAATATGATAGTTCTGTCATACTGGAATTGAGCGTGATCGTAACTGATGATCATGGACGAGGTAAAAGGGAATTGAATAAAGATCAATTCCTTCGCGACAGCATCAATCAGATCAAGGTAGCCAGGATTATCAAACGCCTTGGTAAGTATCTGGAGATTTCGGACTCCATTGACCACCTGATTTCGGACTGTGTTGACCAGGGTATTTCGGCCTGTTGACCAGGCAAATGTTAAAATGGCTGACATTCCGGCATATTGA
>CAZYHJ010000017.1:0-27794 GCA_964646645.1 uncultured Saprospiraceae bacterium
TACGTGAGTTATGAGGAGTGAGTCGTAATTCGTAATTCGTAATTCAACCTCACTGAACCATCTCAGTTGTATCTTTCTTCAGCATCTTCAGCAACTCCTCTTCCGATTTTCCGAGATTATCCAGCAGGAACTTAGCGGATTCGGCAAACTCACCGGAGGGGTATTTGGTGAGATATTCGTTGTAGAGATAGCCTGCTTTTTCAAATTGTTTCAGGTCGTTGTCGTAGGTGAAGGCCTTGAGGAAAAGGGAAGTGGAGGCCTGCGGATCAGCGGGATATTTCTGGATGATCCAGTCGTATAGAGAGATTGCTTTTGGTATTTCGCGAAGCGTTCTTGCGGTTTCTGCCGCGCGGTGGAGGTAGTCGGGTCCTTTTGGAAGTGTGGGATTCGCCATGATGGCGGCTTCGCAGGCAGTGATGTAGAGATGAGCACGGGCTTCATTCAACCGGAAGGTGGAGTCATTGAACATATTCTTTCCAATGAAGCGGACGATGGAGTCTGCCTGGATGTCTGGCTGGGTGATCTTTTTCGTTAACTCACTTGTACGGTTGTCATCAGGAAACCTGGTGGCGAAGCTTTTATAGAAAATATCATTGAGTTCTGGTGCACCGAGTTTTTCAGCGACGGCGATGGCATCAAAAAGTTTATCTGCCTGATCCTTCTGGTCTGGATACTGAACGAGATAGTCCCGATAATATCCCAGCGCTTGTAATGGATTGTTTTGTGCGGCGGCGATACCAGCAACTTCTGCTACTAATGCTGCAGTGCCGGGGTCTGTAAAACCACGGGCGGCGACAAGCGCGTCATAGGCCTGATAGATACTGTCAGCAGAAGCGGTGGATGGATTCTCCTGATGAGCCTTAATGGCAGCCTGTAGCGCCTCCGATTCCGGTGCACCTTGTTTTTTACAACTGAAAAGGAATAGGGCTGCCAATAAAAAGAAAGCTATTCTCATACTAAAGCTATTGAAGGGGCAAAGGTAGTGTGTAAACAGATTTCCTGCAGAGGTTATTTCGCACGGAGCACAGGGGTGCACGGAGAAATTTTATCAGACGGTACGCGTTCACTTTTCACAGCTCACCACTCACGGTTTCTTCAATCTTCACTCTTTAATTTTCATTTTAACGCTTCCAGTTTCTCCATGATCCAGTTCTTACTCACCACGCCCTGAGTCGTTTCAATTTCTTTTTCCAGCTTATCAATTTCCTTGTGGTCGCCCGGTCGGATCTTTGCGAGTTTACGGACGATGGAGATGGTATTGAGGTAGTGCTTCCGTCGGGCTGCAGGAATTTTATTGTTACGGCTCAGGTATACGCGAAACGTGTCTAGCAGGGAATTGAGTGCTTCGATTTCATCAAGTTCGTAATAGCTGGCCATGAGGAGGGTTTTGGAGTTGAGATTGTAGGTCAGGTCTTCATATTCGACCTTACTTAACAGCCTGATCACATCAGAATATTCCTTTTTATAGAAATAAAATTGCGCTAGGTTAAATGTTATTGCATTTTCCCTGTAGCGCTCGTCAATATAGGAGCTGTATTGTTTGATAAAGTTTTCGATCCAATCGAATTCATTTAATCTAAGTCCGGTGGTAACTATGTTTTTAAAGGACCAGGGAGTGATTTGTCCATTCACAAATAGGGCTCCGCTCTCAAGAAATTGCACATACAGATTAAAAGTTTCCCTGATATAGGCAGATTCTCCTGCATTCATTCGTTTTAAACTATAATTGAGTGCGGCATCAAGGATTTCTTTTGCTTCATAGTCGGGGAATAAGAGGATATGCTTGTCAATAAGTTCTTTTAATCTATCATAATGTGCTTTTACCTCAGGCTCTTTATAGGTAAGCAGAATCTGATAGTAAATGCTAATCGATGGAACGTCAGAGTAGTCATGATTTTCAATGTGTGAAATAATTTCATTTATAAACAGCATCTCATAAGATAATGCTGCAAGGAGTTGATGATTAAGAATCGTACAGTAATATCTTAGTTTTTCTCCGAGGTAAAATCTATCAAGATTTAAGGCAATGTTTTCAATATTGGATTTTACACTTCGTTCTGCATGTCGCTGATGAATTCGATACATGCTTTGTTCTATTTCATATTGGAAATAATAATGTGATGATGGCCGTAAAGTTTGACTTTCCATAAGACGATAGGCACTCTTAAATGCGGTTGCTTGAAGATTTTCTAACCCCTTATCAAGAATACTGTCAAGCAAATACTTTGCTTTATGCATCGGGTTCGATTCAAAAGCTTCTTGCGCAAAAAATTCCTCCACTAGTTTTAATAAATCACTTTGAAGTTTCCTGAAGCGACCATCATCAAAAGCGTCTTTCATTCCAAAGGTGATTTTCCAGAGCTCCTCCTTGTCTAACTCCTTAGATTCCGTCTGTTTCAGATCATCTTTTATCCACTCAAAGAGCCGGATGATGGGTTCATTCCGGTTGAAATAGGGGCTGATGACGAACCGATGGAGCCGGTTCAGTTCATGGCCACTGAGTTGGCTAATGACCTCATAGAGTTTACTCTCACGCATCAGGATTCAAATTATACATGATTTTCAATTTTGTAATATTTTGAATTTGTGGACTAAAGATATGTAAAATATCTATATTTGACGGCTTTCCGACGATTAATGGTTGTTTGTAAGTGATTGAAAACCAAAGTTATATATATTGTTTTGAGGATTTGATTAAAAAGTTACAACAAAATTTGGTCTGAGTGGTTTCATGTAGTATCTTGCCAAGGCTTTTAATCGATTGTCCAATCTGTAGAAACCAAAAATGAAGAATCTGTACCACATACAGACCCTTTTGGTGGGGATATTTTCGCTCCTCCTGCTGCCATTGGCATCGGCTCAACTTGCAGATCCCATTACCGTTCAGCTAAAGAGTTCAGGGTCAAGTTACACGGACCAATTCAGCGCTTCTGCTGATTACGTCTACGGTATTGTAGAAGATGTTCCCCATCAGTTTGGTACTGCATCCATTTCAGAAGGGGGAAGCAGCAATACGCTTAAAGTTACATTTACACCAACGATCGGTGTGCAAGGTTCAGCCGACCTGATCGTTAACTATTACACATTGGCGTCCCCAATGTTCCCTGTCACCAGGTTCTACAGATTCATTGTCTCTCCTGAGATTGTGATCGCGAGGAATGACCGTTATGTTGTGGATCTGAATGCGGCCAATGTAGGCCTTGATGTGCTTTCCAACGACTCAACTTCGCTTGGCAACTTTTCATTGTCATCCGTTTCAGTCATCAACGGAGGATCAGCCACACTGAATACTACCGGCGACACGATCCTATATACTCCGGAAGTTGATTTTGAAGGGGAGACCCGTATCCAGTATATCGTTTGTGATTCGCTGAACAATTGCTCCAAGTGCGAGGCTCATATCCTGGTCAGAGATCCCAACCTGCAAGATCAGTTGGTTTTCCAGAAGTATTTGCTGAATCAGGAACCACTTGAAATTATCACGCCTTTTGCCGGGTTTGAAGACGTTGTCTCTCCCTCCAACGGAACTTTGGATTCTGTTGATTCGTATTCATGGCGCTATGTTGCCAATGCAGGTTATGCTGGTAACGATACGATTGAACTCGGATTGGGAGGCTTGATCAGCAGGAAATATATCATCACCGTCTATCAAAAACAGGTCAATGTTCAGGCGATCGATGACAAGTTCTATGTACGCCCGGGCCTGAGTGTTGGCTTTAATGTCCTCAATAATGATCTTCTCGATTATCCGTTAGTTTCCAATACCAATCCCAGCAAAGGATCATTGACTAATCTTGGCAACGGCTCCTTTATCTACACCCCAAACAGTGGTTACAGGGGCGTGGACAAGTTTACGTACACAGCTTGTTTCGATGACACCGTGAATTGTGAAACGGCTACGGTGTTGGTGCACGTGACGGATTTAGAGCCCGAAAATACATTTACCTATACGCTTCAAACCAGTCAGGATCTTCCATTGGTGATTGATCATCCCATCGCCTATACGGACTTCTCCTATATCATCAGCGATCAGCCTCAAAACGGTTCATTTATTTTCTATGAAGGTGTTCAGACTGTTTCACTTCCATGTGAGTCAGTGGAAGGGTATCATCAGTTAGTCTACACCCCGGAACCCGGGTTTACAGGTGTTGATCATTTTGAATACTATTATTGCATCCAACCCTCCAACCTGTGTTATCAGGTTGAAGTAGATATCAACGTAATAGCAGCGCCTGAACCGGAAAGTTGCCCGTGTGTAGTGGATTGTTTGTGGCCCGGAGATGCGGATCTGGATGGACGTGTGGACATGAGTGACTTGCTGGCTATTGGCAACAAAATTGGAGAGACTGGAACCGAAAGAAACTATGCTGATCCTACAGCCTGGTTTGGTCAGCATGCAGATGGCTGGAGTTTTAATGGAGATGGCTCACGGCTTGAATTCCTTGATGCCAATGGTGATGGAGCAGTTACGGATACTGATATTGATCTGATTGATCAATATTATTATAAATCACACGATATTGTAGTCCGGGATGTGCAGCAAAAATTACCTTATCAATTCTCATTGATCCCCGTGCAGTTTTCTTTGGATTCAGGGGATGTTGTAATTCTTGATGTGTCTCTTGGCAACAATAATGTCCCTGTGCTGGATCTTAAGGGCACAAAATTTAGTGTAAACATACCGGCACCCTGGATGGATTCGTCTTCTGTGCAAGTCATATTCCACCAGAATTCCTGGCTATCAGAGGGCGCTTCTTATGTAAGTATGGGAAAAGTTCCCTGGGATGGGCGGATTGATGCTGGGTATTCTAAAGTTGGGGGCAACGGGCAAAGTGGCTTTGGTGTTATTGCTACTATTGTATTCATTATCGAAGATGATGCTGAAGGATTTAAAACAGGTGACGGTCCAATTTATATTCCTGTTTCCCTGGAAGGTGGAACGGTGATGGGGTCAGATGGTCATTTGTATGATGTGGAAGGAGAAGAAATCGTACTTACCTACAATCCAAATCAACATCAACGTCCTGCTTACGATCTGATCGTATATCCAAATCCTGCGGTTGACCAGACCCTGGTGCATGTCAATGGAAAAACATCCATCACGGATATACGGGTAGTTGATCCCCAAGGCCGTGTGATACAGCAGATACATGGTCTGGATACCAAACAATATCCACTGGATGTAGCTTCTTTACCTGCAGGACTTTACTTCCTCCAGGTCAATCATACCCATGGCGTACTGACTGAAACAATTTCAGTCGTCAGATAAACAGCCCTTTTAAAGTTTGTTTTTATTGACCAACTCAAGGATTTCATCCCTGTAGTTCTTGCCAATTGGCAATTGTTTGATCTGTCCCTTCTCGTACACATCTACTGAGGTGCCGTCCACGGCATGGATCTTGTCGAGGGAAACGATGTAAGAACGATGGATGCGTTTGAAACGACTGAGCGGTAATTTATCCTCAAGACTCTTCATTGTTTGGAGTGTGACGACACGCCCGTTTTCAAGTCGGATGATGACATAGTCTTTCAGCCCTTCGATATACAGAATCTCATCGTATTTTACTTTGACCAGCTTCTTGTCGGCCTTGACAAAGAAAAACTCAACCCCTTCGCCCGCAGTTTCTTCATGGCCCTCATCCTTGCGTTTGGATTCATGACGTTCGATGGCTTTGTTGACCGCCTTCATGAACCGTTCAAGTGAAATGGGTTTCAGAAGGTAGTCCACTGCATTGAGTTCATACCCTTCAACGGCATAATTGCTGAAGGCCGTAGTAAAGATCACCAGCGGAGGATTGGTCAATGTTTTCAAAAACTCCACGCCGGATACCTGAGGCATCTGGATATCCAGAAAGATCAGGTCAACCTGGTTTTTACGAAGAAAATCATTGGCCTCAATGGCATTGGAACACCGTCCCACTAATTTGAGATCAGGCATCTTGGTGATATACGTCTCCAGCACATCCAGTGCAAGAGGTTCGTCGTCAATGATAAGCGTTTGGATCATGTTAAAATGATTATGCAGTTAAAGCTAAAGAAAGTTCAACAATATGTTCCCGCTCGTTGTCCTCGATATCCAGCTTGTATTGGCTTGGATAGAGGAGATTCAACCGGCGTTGGACATTAACAAGTCCGATGCCACCGCTCTTACTGTCCTGAGGCGGCGGAGCAATGGAAGGTTTACTGTTCGTGATCCGCAACAACAAGCGGTTTTCCAGCACCTTCATGGTGACATGCACATAACCATCGCTGAGCTGATGATTCAGGCCATGTTTAAAACTGTTCTCCAGAAAGGGAATGAAAATCAGAGGGGCAATGGTTTGATCCGTGATTTCCCCTTCTACATTAAAGCGTATATCCGCCTGGCCCGATTGCCGCAGACTTTCCAGGGCAAGATAATTCTGGATATAATTCACCTCCTTCTGTAAAGGGACCCGACGCTCATTACTTTCATACAGCATGTAGCGCATCATTTCACTCAATTTGATGACGATTTCAGGTGCTTTGTCTGATTTTTTAAGCGTGAGGGCATAGAGGCTGTTGAGCGTATTGAAAAGAAAATGAGGATTGATTTGTGATTTGAGAAACTTGATCTCGGACTGCATCCGCTGCGTTTCCAGCTCTTTGCGATCCCGCTGATGCTTTTGCCAGTCCGATATGATGCGGACCACCGTGGATCCTCCGGCCATCATAAAGAGCAGCAGGAAGATGGTGTGTTGATTCATGACCAGGAATTCCCTTGGATCGACTTCTTCAATCGTGATATATAACAGGATGACCTTGATCGGAGTGAGTACGGCTACCATGGCCAGGAGCAGTAGTACATAGGTCATGAAGTTCTTTTGGTTGAGAAACTTCGGAATGAGGTAGCCGAGGTTGATATACACGACCAGCATGTAGAAGACGATATGGATCATGATTCTGACGAACCCGATTAACGTCAGCTCACGTTCATTTCCGGAATAGATCAACAGCAGCATGACCAATACCCAGAACAGTCCATGCACGAGCCATGGCTTGCTCATTACGTCAATGATTCTCCGGAAAGGATTACGTCGGTTTGAACTGGACATCAGGCAAATGTACTGAGGACGTCGATTCTGTCATGGATTATTAGATGACAGCGTCCGGATATAGATTAAAGAGCCTCCCAATGGCACTAACGTCGTATACTGGGCAACTTCAACATTTTACAACTCAGATTGTTAAAAACATCAGAATCAAGGAGCGAGAACAGGTCCGGTAAGTTCCTGGTGATGTTCCTGACCTGTAAATCGAAATAGCTTACTATATTTCCTGTCCGAATGGCAAAGTATTTTAAAGACGAAGTGTATGCCGGGGAATCTACCCAGGCGATGCAAAAGCATTATGCTGAATTAATTCATCTCATAGGTGAAGATGCTGCCCGTGAGGGCCTTTTAAAGACCCCTGAACGCGCAGCCAAGGCACTCCAGTACCTTACCCACGGTTACGATCTCAATCCGGCCAAAGTGCTTCAATCCGCAATGTTTGCGGAAGAGTACAGTGAGATGGTGATCGTCAAGGATATTGAACTGTTTTCGCTGTGCGAACACCACATTCTGCCATTTTTTGGCAAAGCGCATATCGCTTATATCCCCAATGGCCACATTGTTGGGTTGAGTAAAATTCCGCGCGTGGTGGATATATTTGCGAGAAGGCTGCAGGTGCAGGAGCGACTGACACATGAGATTTTAAAATGCATCGATGAGACGCTGAAGCCTTTGGGTTGCGCGGTGGTCATTGAAGCCCGGCACATGTGTATGATGATGCGCGGGGTGCAGAAGCAAAATTCCGTGACCACCACATCTGCGTTTACAGGACAATTTACTAAAGTTGAAACCCGCAATGAGTTTCTTCAATTGATATCATCAGATTTAAGCTAATGAGTGAAAAACGCGCGTTTATTTTTCCAGGACAAGGTTCTCAATTGTCCGGAATGGGGGCACTACTCTACGAACAGGACCCAAGTGTAAGATTCATATTTGACCAGGCAGATGAAGTGCTTGGGTATGGATTGAAGGAGTTGATGTTTCACGGCGATGAACAAGAGTTAAAGCGGACGGAGATTACACAACCTGCAGTTTTCGTCTATAGCTATGCGACTTTTATCTCAAAGGGTCCTGGCGTACCAGATGCTGTAGCCGGGCATTCTCTTGGAGAATTGACTGCACTTGTGGCTTCAAAGGCACTGGATTTTGATGCAGGGTTGAAGCTTGTTGCAGCAAGAGCATCGGCCATGCAGGCAGCCTGTGAAATTACAGAAAGCACCATGGCGGCAATCCTCGGACTGGATGATGCGGTCGTGCAGCAAATCTGTAATGACACTCCCGGTATCGTTGTGGCGGCTAATTATAATTGCCCCGGACAAGTCGTGATTTCTGGTGAGACCATTGCAGTGGAACTCGCGGCTGAAAGTTGCAAGCAAGCCGGAGCAAAGCGGGCCATCCTGCTTTCTGTGGGAGGTGCATTTCATTCTCCATTGATGACACCTGCCAGAGATATGTTTGCGGAAGCCATTGAGCGAACTACCTTTCATACGCCGCTGTGCCCGGTCTATCAAAATGTGGATGCAGATCCATCCACCAATCCCGACACCATACGTCATAAACTCCTGCATCAGTTGACGTCATCCGTGCAATGGACAGCCACCATTGAAGCGATGAAGGCAGATGGGATAAAATCATACACTGAGTTTGGAAGCAAAGTGCTGGGAGGATTCGTTAAAAAAATAGATAAAGAAGCCATCGTCACATCGTTTGAATAGATGATGAAGTATGATGTTCATATGGGCAGCCTGCTGGTCGCCGAACCTTTTATGTTGGACTCCAACTTCAGGAGAGCCGTTGTTTTAGTAACGGATCATTCGGATGAGGAGGGCACGGTTGGCTTTATCATTAATAAGCCACTGACCGTCGGCATCACAGACCTCGTGGAGGATTTTCCTGAAATAGATGCCATCGCCCATTATGGCGGCCCCGTATCCACTAACACTATCCATTATATTCATAACGTTGGGTTGCTACTGGAAGGAAGTACAGAAATAGCTCCGGGTGTTTTCTGGGGTGGGGATTACAACAAGCTCAAATTTCTGATCACCCACGAAATGATCAAGGCTGAAAATATTCGCTTTTTTGTGGGATATTCCGGATGGTCCCCGGGGCAATTGCAGGAAGAGATGGATGCTCATTCCTGGCTCACCGCGGATGTTCATGCCAATTATCTCTTTAAATCCAAGCCGACACGTCTCTGGAATCAGGTGATGCACCATAAGGGGGATGTGTTCAGTGTGCTGGCTCAGCTGCCTGAGCAACCTAATCTAAACTAAGCCCTGGGGGAGGGTGTGGCACACCTAGGTGTGCCACACCCTCCTTTCACAGGAGTATTTTGGTTTACATACCTTTGCGCCCGCTATGCTTTTAGTTAAGGACGTCACTGTCCGGTTTGGCGACCGGATTTTATTGGATAATGTGAGTTTTTCCCTGCGCCCGGGAGAAAAGGTTGCCTTGATCGGCAGGAATGGAACGGGTAAATCCACGATGCTCAAACTCATCGCAGGGATGTTCGAGCCGGACTCGGGGATCATAGACCGGCCATCCAGCATGGCTTACCTCAAGCAGGAGATCTCGATTGAGCCGCATTTGACTGTTATGCAGGCCGCATATTCTGCTTTTAACCGGGTCACCGTCATCAACGAAGAGCTGGAACGCACGACGCATGCTCTGGAACATGCACAGGAAGAGGATGAAATCATGCATTTGAGCCAGCATCTGACTGAGCTTTATGCGGAGTTGGATCATCTGGGTGCTGGAACCATCGAAGGCGATATCCAGAAAGTCCTGAAAGGCCTTGGATTTGAAGATGTGGATTTCCAGAAAACGATTAGTCAATTATCAGGAGGATGGCAAATGCGGGTAGAACTGGCGAAGTTGCTCCTCAGCAGACCGGATTACCTATTACTGGATGAGCCTACCAATCACCTGGACATGCCATCCATTATCTGGCTGGAGAAATACCTGAAAGCCTCAGATACCGGTATTCTGCTGGTGTCCCACGATAAACGCTTCCTTGATCAGTTGACGAACAGAACTATAGAAATTTCGTTGGGCCGCGCGTATGACATGCCGCTGCCATACTCGAAGTTTATGGAAGAGCGTCAAAAACTGAGGGAGATTCAAAAAGCTTCCTTTGAAAATCAGCAGAAAGAAATAGAGCGAAAGGAAAAGTTGATTGATCGTTTCAGGGCCAAAGCTTCCAAGGCCAGTATGGCCAAGTCACTTGAGAAGCAACTTGAAAAAGTGGAGATCATCGAGATTGAGGAAGAGGATACGTCTGCCATGAAAGTGCGGTTTCCTGTCCTGGACAGAGCGCCAAGAACGATGGTGCACAGTGCAGATCTCACTAAACATTATGGACCTAAGGAAGTGTTGAATCATGTAGATTTTGATCTCGAGCGGAATGAAAAGGTGGCTTTTGTCGGTCAAAACGGTCAGGGTAAGTCCACATTGGCTAAACTCATTGCCGGTAAAATTACACCGACCTCAGGCCTGCTTGATGTTAACGAAAAAGTGTTGCTGGGGTATTACGCACAGGACCAGACTGAATTGTTTGATCCCTCCAAAACTGTACTGCAGACGATTGAGGAGCAGGCAGCTCCTGAGGTACGGCCCAGAGTGCGGGCGATATTGGGTTCGTTTCTGTTTACAGGAGATGATTCAGGGAAAAAGGTTTCTGTTCTCTCCGGGGGCGAAAGAGCACGACTGGCACTGGCCTGTATGATATTGGCGCAGACCAACCTGCTCATCATGGACGAGCCAACGCACCATTTGGATATGCAGGCTAAGCAACGACTGAAGGATGCCCTCATGGAGTACCCGGGGGCACTGATCATCATATCACATGACCGTGACTTTCTGACAGGTTTGACCTCACGCACGTTGGAATTTGCAGGTGGAAAGATCAAGGAGTATATCGGGGACATCGATGAGATGCTGAGTAAAAAGGGCATTGAAACGCTGGATGCCCTGGCAGACCTCCAGGCGCAAAAACAAAATAAGGCGGTCAGTGAGCCACAGGTAAAGGTTAATCCACAACCAGCGGCAAAACCACAGTCAGTAATTTCAGACCAGGAGAAGAAAAACCTGCAACGTCGCTTTGCTCAGGTGGAAAAGGATATCCAGGCTTGTGAGGTATTTCTGAAGGAAAAGGAAGCAATGCTGGCAGATCCTGAGTTTTATCAATCTGCTGGTTTCCAGTCGGAAGTTAAAGTCTATGAGGATAAAAAACGAGCGCTTGAGCAACTCATGACAGAGTGGGAAGGGCTGGTAGAGAAGATGGGGTAGGTACAAAAAAAAATGCCGGTGTCACCCTTTGACGACCCCGGCAAGTCTCACCCCTTTATAATCTTTGAACCGACAGGCTAAACCAAACTACCTGCGTGTATTATTTCTTCTTTTTGTCTGTTGACCTTCTTTTTAATCAACGATGTAAAGTTCATTCAATATTTTCTTTCAAACATGAACGAAAACACCGAATTTTTAGTTTCAGGGTTTTCCCCTATTGAAGGGCGATCGTCTTACGAAACGTTTGATCGCCGTCTCTGACTTCCAGGCAATACATGCCGCTCAGGTCGGAAGGCAGTTTGATCTCCAGCCCCATATCATCTGCATTCATTACCGGGAGATTAAACTTTTGTCCGGAGGAATGAATGCTGAATAATACGGCAAACACTATAGCTTCCTTTTCCAGTCTTGGATAAACAAGCGACAGGGAGCGCATAAAATTCTTACGATGGATCTGAAAGGATCCGTTTGATTTGATCAGTTGCATGGGATTGCAGATTAGGGGATAAAGATGCTTCTATTAAATACAGTCGCGCTACATGGTTAACCCTGAAAATTATTTGTAAAGTCCAATTCAACGACATTGCTGCTGGAAGCAATTTTTCCACACGCAATGTGAGCCTCAGTGTACCTCCGTGTTTCCTTAGTGTCCTTCGTGAGAAACCACTTCCAAAGTAGATTCTCCATGGTAGAATGAGTTCGCACGGAGGAAGGGAGGCAGCACGGAGGAAAGGAGGATCATTGAGCACAGTCTTCGTGTTCCTTCGTGTTGCCTTCGTGTCCTTCGTGAGAAATCACTTCCAAAGTGGATTCTCCATGGTAGAATGAGTTCGTACAGAGGAAGGGAGGCAGCACGGAGGAAAGGAGAAATACATTTTACATCCAATCTTCACTGCCGCTGGATGGAGTTTGCTCCACCAGCACACTGTGATCAACTCCCGGTGCTGTGTAACTCTTCGTATTTCCGTTTGAGGTAGAAATAGGTTTCATGCTGCGAACGGATCGCGAGGTCAGCATCATTGACCAGATATTCATTGATGCGGTTGTATTGAAGAGATCTTGCTTTAACGTTGTCACTGCGCTGGATGCTGAGGATATCCTTGATCTCGGCGATGATCCGCTGGTCATAGATCGGAAATGCGGTTTCAATGCGGAAAGAAAGATTGCGTTCCATCCAATCCGCTGAGGAGAGATAGACCTTTTCATTACCGGCGTGGTGGAATATAAAGACGCGGCTATGCTCAAGAAACCGATCTACAATGCTAAAGGCATGAATGTTTTCGCTCAGATTCTTCTTGCCGGCCACGATAGAACAAATGCCGCGGATATTGAGCTCGATTTTAACGCCCGCGGCACTGGCTTCGTAAAGCTTTTCAATCATTTCTTCATCCTGAAGGCTGTTAATCTTTATAATCATCGAAGCTTGTCGTCCGGCTAGAGCTTCTTTGATTTCAAAATCCAGGAGTTGAATCAAGGTTTTGCGGAGATTGAACTGTCCGACCAGCAGATGTTTAAATTCTTCATTCGGCAGTTTGACGGTTTCTAAAAAGGAGAAGATTCTTGCGACTTCAGCCGTGATTCGTTTATCTGAGGTAAACAGCCCCTGGTCGCTATATATCCTCGCTGTTACTTCATGGAAGTTGCCTGTACTCAAATAGCTATACAGCTGAGGTCCGTCATCCTCGAGTCTCCTGACCAACGCCAGTTTGCTGTGTACTTTTAATCCCGGGAAACTATAACGAACGATGATCCCTGCTTTTTCAAGTTGTTCTCCCCATCGAAGATTTGCCTCTTCATCAAATCGCGCTTTCACTTCAATAAATGCATAGACTTGTTTGCCTGATTTGACTGCATTGATCAAGGCCTCCATGATGCGGCTATTTGGAGCCACACGATACTGTATGATCTTTATATGTGTAACCTTAGGATCCCTGGCGGCATGTTCAAAAAACTTGATGACCGGTTCATACTTATGGAAAGGGACATGGATCAGGTGATCCATAGACTTAATGGGATCAAAAATGGATTCCGCCTGGGTGAGGGGCAGATAATCCATCGGGGGCAATGGCATATCCTTCAGATGGTCCATGCCAAACGAAGGAAATTTGAAGAAGTCAAAATTGTTGTGGAAACGCCCCTCGGGAAACAGGCCTAATTTTTCAACCCCAAGCACATTCATCAGATAGTGCAGAAACTTTGGGGGTATCGTTTTGTCATACACCAGTCTTGATGCCGGACCGACATCCCGCTTTTGCAGACTTGTTTTGATTTTCTTGACCAGGTCGCCCTGGTATTCATCATCAATGTAAAGTTCACCGTCGCGGGTGAGTTTGATAGAGTAGGTATTGATGATCTGGTATCCCGGAAACAACCACATGACACTATGCCTCACGATTTCATCCAGCATGATCAATTCATGACCTGCTTTCCTGGAAGGCAATTCAATAAAGCGAGGCAGGTGGTCTGAAGGAATTTTGATGATCCCATATTGGTCCTGCGCATTTTGATCTTCTTTATCCTTCATGAGGATCGCCAGATACAATGCTTTGTTATTGAGAAAAGGCCTGATTTTATCCTTGACCAATAAAACGGGCTGAACGAAGGGTAAAAGATTTTCCTGGAAATAGGTGTCGACAAATGCCTCCTGTTCCGGCGTTAATTCTTCGCGCTGGACCAGGTGAATATCATACCGTTTCAGATCCGGAACGATCTGATACTGGAAGATCTCTCCAAATTCAACCGCCTGTTCGCTGACGATCTTCTGTATGCGCTGAAGCACAGCAGCGGGATCGTAGTCTAGTTCCTTGATGGTTTTTTTTCCAACCTGCAGCAGATTACGATGGTTGGCTACCCGTACACGGAAAAACTCATCCAGGTTACTACTGTAGATGGCCAGGAACTTAATCCGTTCCATGAGCGGAACGTTGGGGTCCTTGGCCTCCTGTAAGACTCTATAATTGAAATCCAGCCAACTGATGTCCCGGTGAATAAACCGGGATGATTTTGTGGATAATTCTTTTGCCATAAGTCGCTTCTTTCCTCAACGTCAGAATCAGATCATAATATTTAAATAACTGACTACCAGCCAAATGTATTGCTTTGTCTTAATCAATATTGTATCTGAGCCTGAATATTACGGTTTATTTACAATACGGATTTGACCTGTCGTTCAGTATAAACCGCAAACATTGCACCAAAGATGTCATGGGTAAAAGTGAAATATCCTGACTTCAGGGAGGATTTGATCATTTTCCACAGCGTGTTAAAGCTGTGGCTTCCGTAATATTTTGAGAATGGGGGTGTACATACCAATCTTTTCATAAGTTTATCAGTCGATCATAAACTATATCACAATCCTTATTATGTCCAGGAAGAAAATTGCCGCTGCGAATTGGAAAATGCATTTGACCATAGAAGAAGGACGCGAATTGTTGTCCCAGATCAAAGCTGAGTTGCCATCCCCATTACTTTGTGAAGTTATTGTATCACCACCTTTGACTCATTTGTATGCCCTTGGACAATTATTGAAGGATGGCCCGATTGCCCTGTCGGCACAGCATTGTCATTATGCTGCTTCCGGCGCCTTTACAGGGGAAGTATCTGTGCAGATGATTAAAAGTGCGGGAGCAACACATTGTATTACTGGCCATTCAGAGCGCCGCCAGCTCTTTCAGGAGGATAATGAAATGATAAATCGTAAAGTGAACGCTATCCTGGATGCGGATTTAATTCCGATTTTCTGTTGTGGTGAACCACTCGACATTCGGGAGGCCAATGATCAGAATAATTTTGTCTTTCGCCAGCTGGAAGAAAGTCTGTTCCATTTATCCGGAGCCTTATTTGAAAAGTTGATCATTGCCTATGAGCCTATCTGGGCCATCGGAACCGGCGTTACCGCAAGTCCTCAGCAAGCACAGGAGATGCATGCATTTATCCGGGAGACCATTGCGACTCAATATGGCATCACCACTGCCGAACAAACGCGTATACTTTACGGTGGGAGTATAAAAGGGGACAATGCGGACACTTTATTTTCTCAACCGGATGTGGATGGTGGTCTCATCGGAGGAGCCTCTTTAAAGGCCGCAGAGTTTCTGACGATCATCCGGGCTGCCAATCATTGATTGACTTGCCGGCAAGGTGTGGAAAAACCTGTTGAAAAATTACAGGACAAAAACTTGCATCACTTTTTCATTTTTAGTAAGTTTATACGGTGATCAATGGATCAGCAAGAAAGATTGTTGGCTTGCCTAAATTTTCTGATTGTTTAAATTGATGAACAATTTGCAATACCCGGGAAGAAAGCGAATGTCTCGACATTCATGAGTAACCCAGACCAGAAAAGGTAAAGCCGACTTTGGGGTGACCTAGTGGTCACAACCCAGTTACCGGTTGACCTGGAAGGTCAGATACACCGGGACGTGCTTTGCCATCCGGCCGACAGCGTTTCAGCAGAACCGCTGACTTACCAACCTGAGATGTCCAAGGCACATTTGGTTAAGGGATTCATACATCAGTGATGATCGTAGGAATCCCTTTCCTTTTTAAGCTTATTCCTTGAGCAGAATTGCTTTTACCCAATGCATATGTCCTGCGCTGTCGGCAGCTCCCAGATAATACATCCCCGGAGCTAAAGATTGTGGCACCTCAACAAGGGTCTGACCACCTGGAATGAATTCGTTTTCGCACGACAGGATGGTGTTCTTTCCATCAATGCCTCTCCAATGCCATGCCGTAATGGTATAAGGCGTATTGGAAAGATTGACCAGATGAAGCGCTTGCTGATTATTGAATGGGTTAGGCCTTAATTGGAAGTAGCCTGAGGCATTGTGAATATGCTCCGTTGCATTGATAAAGGGCACGTCAAAGGAAAAAACCTCGGTACATGCAAGCCTGTCTGTCACGGTCAGCGTATATGTTCCATGGGCAATGTTGAAAAGACTTTCGGTGGTTTGACCACTGCTCCACAAGTAAGTGAATGGAGGATTACCTCCCGTGATTTCTACGAGTATAGCACCATTGTTATTTCCATCATCAGCGATGATCGCCAGGTCATTGATCAGGATAGCTGGCAATACATTGAGATGCAGGATCGTCTGTTCATAACATCCAGGTCTTACTTCTTCTGTAAAGTAGTAGTCTCCGGCTTCATATACACCCAGACCACCGAAGTCAAGCGTATCTCCATTGCAAATCGTTTGTTCGATTTCCATGGTGAATGTATCCTTCACTAGAAGTTGCAGATCTATGTAATTTGGACAGCCTTCAGGGCCAGAATATTCAATCAGCGTATCGATGGTTTCGGTATAAGGCACGTCGAGCACAAATAGGGTGTCGCCATTACAGATGACTTCATCTATGGTTTCAGTAAGAGTCGGAGCATAATTTAAAGTAAGTACCACCGTGCTGTCACAATTATTCTCCGCGCCTCCGTCAATAGTAACTTCATATACTCCTGCTTCTGTAAATTCTTCGTCTCCTATAAAATAAGATTCCCCTTCGCAGAGAATGGTGTCTACAGCACTTGAACTAACAGGTTTTACCGTAACATTAACAAAGCCGATACCCGAGCCTTCACAAAAAGCATCTTCCAGTGAGCCAACTCTAAACGTGCCACTGAATACGGGATCAATATCAAGTGTGATCAGGTTGGTTTCACTCAAAATATTAGCAAATGGTTCATTGTTCCGATATAGGCCGATGGCAAATGGAGGGGTACCGGTGCTTTCGAAATTAAAAGTTACAGTTGATCCGCTACAGACAATATTGGGACCTGTCACGGTGATCCGGCAGGAAGGCTTAGGCAGTATAGTAATATCAAACTCTTCCGGTTCGGTTTCGCAACCATCACTTTCGGCCACCAGGCTGTATCTGGCCAATAAAGGCACAGCCACTTCATTTTCCAGTATCTGATAAAACTGGTTAACATCATTGGCTGGTGCTGCACCATTGATAAATGGGTCGGGCACTACTGTCCAACTATATTTTACAGGAGGCAGTAAATTTGTTTCGGGCGCGAAAGAAATGGTATCGCCGCTGCATACGGAGAAATTCTGAATCGGGTCAATAGACGGATTCAGACAACAGCGCATGTAAGCTGAGAATATTTCTTCCTGATCGTATGCGCAAGCCAGGCTTGAATTCACCCCGATCTCCCCATCCGCAAATGTTTTCATGGAGACGCTGCAATCAATATTAGCTTCACATTCATCTACGACTTTAAGCGTAAAGCACACCCTCCATTCATCCGAAGTAGGCAAACACGTTGCAATATCTCCTACCGTCTGGTCTGGTCCATCATTTGGTGGGGGATCTGCGGTGTTGGTGAAATACCAGCCCGCGGGCATGCCTTGTCCGCCATCGTACCCATTGATGGGGTTGGTGACATTGTATCTCACATCACCAACTTTGTACCATTGCCAAAATCCGGTAGTCTCAGGTGCCAGCAGCACGTCCACATTGATAGGCTGACCAAACAAGTCGAAATAAGTTGAGTCCCATCCCGGACCAAATGAAGGCACTAAGCCCTGAAAGCCGTTGCAATCCAGTTTCTTCCAGTCTTCCAGTTCGTAACAGATCCGCACTTCTTCTCCTGGTTTGTATGGTCCTTTCAAAGGGCTGCCCAACGAAGTACTGGTGGCATAGATCCGGTCCGATTCATTGCAGAATTCTACATCCACAGAGGTGGCACAAAATTCAAACTGACCAATATTCCCGGCAGCATCCGTAACCGCAACCACATAGGTTGACAATGGATCGATATCAATATAGGAGATGACCACATTTCCTCCGGACCCCACAGCGCATTCTATCGGAATAAAGGTGGTGCAGTTGACTGATCTTAACAATGCGATCTGGGGCTCATTAAATTCGTCAGAATGCACGCTTAATGTCAGGAGGTCAGCAGTGGTGTCCGTGGTGACAAAAAAGTATGCGGTTGGGTTTGTAAAATTCTGGCAATTTCCATTATTGAAGTTTGGGCCGGGGCCAAAACCTGCATTACATCCATTGACGCATACCAGCGCTTCATTAGCCGGTGGATACAAATGGTTGGTCAGATTTGAATCTGGTTGGCAGAGAAACTGATCTGAACACGTGTCCGGAAATGGATTCAGGATAAAATACCAGAGGTCGTTTTGTGCCAAAACATTTTGAGGTACATTTTTATCGCTGGAGAGGGTAGAGGCCAATACGTGAAAGGAACTGTCAATCGTGAGGATGTCAATGGTGAGATCACTAAGGCTGCCTCCATAATTCATCTGGTTGTCCATCTGGCCATTGAGGTCGGTTGTAAATACCCATACATCAGTAAAGCCCTTGTTGCCAGTCAGGTCATTGTCCTGGCTGGTGGAGCTGGCAGTGATCACAAGTTTATTTTCCAGGTAGAGATCGGCATGGCCGTTGAAATCATTGCCGGAACCCCCAAAACGATACATGCCTTCAGTATTGCCGTCTTCAGCGGCAAGTTTGATCATCCAGAGATCATTAAGACCATCATTGGTATCAAAATCACCGTCTGCAGATTGAGAATGCGCAAGGAGATATACATGCCCATCGGGATGAAAAACGATATCGCTTGCAATGTCGTCCTCACTTCCGCCAAACGATTTTTGCCAAAGAATTTCACCGTCTGCGGCAATCTTGATGATCCATACATCCTTGCCTCCTTGATTGGGATCAAGTCCGGGTAAATTTGATTCACTCGTGGCAGCAACATAAATATTGCCATTTAGGTCTGATGTGATGGCTTCAGGAACATCAGCACCTGATCCTCCCATCAACAATGTCCATTCAGGAGTTAAGGAAGGATTGACATGGATGATTGCTACATCGAAAATTCCATTATTAGTTTGGCCATTGAGCACGGGTGAGCCTGATTCCATAGCCAAAGTGATATTACCACTCAGGTGACGATAGGCATCCACGGCAATTTCCGTTACGGATCCACCGTAGATTTTACCATCAGTGATGGTCCCGTTATTATTTGTTCGCATCAGCCATCCTCCGGCCAGTCCTGTCAGATCACCAAAAAGGCCTTGGTCTGTTCGGGTGGTTCCAAAGGCCAGGACACCTCCGTCCGGGTGGGGCATGACCACCTCGAGGTCATCATTTCCTAAACCGCCAAAAGTTTTACTCCACAATAAGGAGCCATTGATGTCCCTTTTCATGATCCAATAATCGCTGGCTCCGGCATTGGAAGGCACATCACCATCGGTAGAGAAGGATCTGGAACCAATAAATAATGATGTGTTTGTGTTGTTGATGGCCAGATCCCTGGGATCATCTACAGCGTTTCCACCAAATACCTGGCTGTTTTCCAAGTAGGTTTGGCTGAAAAGGGAGGAGGCAAGTAAGGTAAAGAAGAGTACTATCCTGATTCTTTGCATGGGTATAGTATTGAACACTAAGTCGTTGGATGTGAAAAATAAGGAATATTGGCGATGTGACAAAAATCATACCCGTTGGGGGATTATGGCCTTTGCCGTAATATTACCCCGAACTAAATAGCAGCACCCTAAAATTCTAATGAATTTGATCAGATACTACCATCGTTTTGGAGGCAAAAGCGTACCGGCGGGACATCAGCTACGACTCATACCTGCGCTGAGTTGTGTTATTGTTGTACTGTGGTCTTCATTAGTTACAGTGGGTTGTAATATGTCGGCATCTTCACGGGAACCAATGGAAAAGGCCTATCTGAAAGCAGACTCAATGGTTGTGGAGGTTCCGGAAACCCCAAAAATGGAGCTGGACACCCTGGCCTATGCCGGCATCGTTCGTCACCTTGCGCATGGTGATTCAACCTCTCCATGGAATTCGATAAGCGTATTGCCGAATCCTGGTGCGATACTGCCGTTCCACCGTATTGTGGCCTTTTATGGGAATTTTTATTCCACCAGAATGGGGATCCTGGGCCAAATACCTCCGGATGATATGCTGAAACAGCTGAAGCGAGAGGTTGACCTCTGGTCCAGTGCAGATACCCTCCTCCCGGTTAAACCTGCCTTACATTATATCGCGGTCACGGCGCAAAGGGATCCCGGAAAGGACAAGAAATACAGACTGCGCATGCCGGATAAGGAAATTGACAAAGTCATTGAGCTGGCAAGCCGGATTGACGCGTTGGTCTTTTTGGATATACAGGTAGGGCACAGCACATTACAGGAAGAACTTCCAAGGCTAGCCAGATATTTGGCCTTGCCAAATGTGCATTTAGGGATAGATCCGGAGTATTCGATGAAAGATGGGGCAGTGCCGGGTAAAAGGGTGGGTACCTTTAGTGCCGCGGATATTAATTATGCTGCTGAAACGCTTGCCCAGATAGTAAATGAACATCAGCTAACCCCTAAAATCCTGGTCGTGCATCGGTTTAAGCAGGGCATGGTGACGGATTATAAGCAAATCAAGTTGTATCCTGAAGTGCAATTTGTCATGCACATGGATGGTTTTGGCAACAAAGCCAAGAAGCTCAGTACGTATCGCAATACGATTACCAGGGAGCCTGTCCAATTTTCAGGGTTTAAATTATTCTACAAAAATGATGCTGCAGATCCTGGCCATCCATTCATCATGACCCCTGCAGAAATTTTGAATTTACATCCCATTCCGGTCTACATACAGTATCAATAAAAAAACTCACATGGTTGCCATGTGAGTTTTTTGTGGTCGGGATGACTGGATTTGAACCAGCGACCCCTACGTCCCGAACGTAGTACGCTACCGGGCTGCGCTACATCCCGAATTCAGAGTGGGTGTGAGTGTGGGTGTGAGTGTGCGTGTGTTGATTATAAAAATGCTAAAGCATTTTTGTAATCCTTTCTTGAGCCACCAAGCGGACTCGAACCGCTGACCCACGCATTACGAATGCGTTGCTCTACCGACTGAGCTACGGTGGCTGAAAAATGAAAGTCGGGACGACTGGATTCGAACCAGCGACCACACGCCCCCCAGACGTGTACTCTACCGGGCTGAGCTACGTCCCGAATTCGGAGTGTGTGTGAGTGTGGGTGTGTGAGTGGAATTCAGAGTGGGTGTGAGTGTGGGTGTGAATGTGAGTGCAGGGGTGATGATATTACTTGCTGCGGTACAAGCCCAGCAGCATTTTGGATACGGTTTCGTATTGGTTATAAAAAGAATTAAATTCTGCTTCATTCATCTGGCCGACGTCAGAGACGATGTGCATGAGGGAAACGCTTTCAAAAATGGATCCACGGGCTATGGTGAAGAAGTGCTTCTTATCCGCATCAGAAATACGGCCTACACCCTCAGCCAGGTTTACAGCGGCTCCTAATGTGGCCCGCTTCCATTGATCTTTTAGGTAGGGGTCTATTTGATTGTTGGAAAACAGGAACTTAAGGACCTCTTTATTCAAATTGCGCAGATGGCTGTACACATCAAGCTTCTCAAAGTCAAACATTCCTGTATGTCCTTAATGGTTAATTCAAATCTGTTTCAAATTCCCGCTCCTCCACACCCACACGCACCCTCACTCAGAATTCCACTCCCACACCCACACGCCCTCCGAATTCCACACTCACACCCACACGCACCCTCACTCAGAATTCCACTCCCACACCCACACTCAAATTCACTCCGAATTCCACTCCCACACTCACACACACACTCACTCTGAATTGTGGGTGATAGCAGGCTCGAACTGCTGACCTCTGCCCTGTCAAGGCAGCGCTCTGAACCAACTGAGCTAATCACCCTTACGGGGTCACAAATGTAATTATTTTCAAATAGTTCTTCCCAACCCGGCTAAAAGCCAAATATGGGTTTTCTGGACGGGGGAGAAATATTAAGGCATTGATTTATAGCGGTATAAGCACAAATTATTTTTTGGGGTGCACAATTTTCATTTCTTCCACCAGGTGACCGGCTCCTGCAAACTTGTCGATCACGAACAGGACGTAGCGGATATCCACCATTATGTTCCTGCAAATGGAGCGGTCATAGTAGAGATCACTCATGGTGCCTTCCCATACCCGGTCAAAATTGATCCCGATAAGGTTGCCATGCGCATCGATCGCCGGACTACCACTGTTTCCTCCGGTGGTATGATTGCTGGCAATGAAACAAACCGGCATTTTACCATTTTCGCCATAAACCCCGTAATCCTTCGATTCATAGAGGGATTGGAGCTTTGGATGAACATCAAACTCATAATCTCCGGGAACATATTTTTCCATGACCCCATCCAGGTAGGTTTGCGTCAAATATTCAACCCCATCCCGTGGGCCATAAGGCTCCACTTGTCCATACGCCACGCGAAGTGTACTGTTGGCATCCGGCCAAAATCGTTTGTCCGGATAAACTTCCATCAGCGCTTTCACATATGATTTTTGAAGCGGCTGTAATTTCTTGGCGAGTTCGCTGTACCCTGGAGAAATCCGTTCATCCATGGTCTTTTTTAATGCGGAATAAAGCAGATAGACGCTATCCGCTTGAATCGAGTCTGCGAATGTTTTCCCGTCTTTCTGAATTAAGGATAAAAAAGTTTCCTCGTGAATGAGTATTGAAGAATCGTAAAGTTCACCAGCCCATGCCAAAAGTTGCTCTGATGATTGATTTGTCTTCATCCATTCAGGTAGCATCTCCGGAGATAAGTTTTTGCCCAGATGGTCCATCAGTGCAGCGAAAACCTCATGGTCCACTTTCGTTCTATACTCCCTGTAAAATTCCGTGAGCGTGGGTAAAGATTGTGTTCGTAAAGCTGAAAAGCCATCTTCACCTTTGTCATTGTATGCTTTCATCAGTCTGTCCGCAAGGGATGCGAGCCTGAATACTTCGGTATTGCTGCCACCAATTACTTCTCCAAGCAGATACCTGTTCTTTTCAATGGGATCCAGGGATTGATAGATGGATTTCATTTCGGGCAGGAGATGGCCATAAGCATCTTTCCATTGCTTTTGATTGTCCAGTTGAGTCATGAAATCCGCCTCTCTTTTTTCTTTGATGCCGGCGGCGTTTTTACTTTTTAATCCTTGTACTTCTCCGATCCATTTTTTCCATGAATTGGATTGTCCCGCATATTTTGCAGCATAGGCCAGGCGAATGTCTTCATCCTGGCGCATGTGCTTATCCATGATACCTAAAGCAATATTTCTTACTCCAATCCTGGCCGGATCGATGATGTCCGCTGTTTGTGTAATGGCATAGGATGGAAGGTATTGGTTTGTTCGGCCGGGAAAACCAAAGACAAGCGTAAAGTCCCCTTCATCCACACCATCAAGTGATACCGGAAAGAAATGCCTCGGTTTGTATGGTTTGTTGTCCGGAGAGTACTCCGCAGGTTTATTGTCCGGGCCGGCATAGATCCTGAAAACAGAAAAATCACCCGTATGTCTTGGCCATACCCAGTTGTCCGTATCAGCACCAAACTTCCCAATCGATTCCGGAGGTGAACCTACCAGACGCACATCATTATAGGTTTCGGTGACGAAGAGAAAGTATTGGTTTCCTTCAAAAAAGGATCGGATAAAAGATTCCTGCCATGCTTCCTTCCTGACATTTTGCCTGATCGCATTCATATTCCGGTCAATGGCCGATTGGCGTTCAGTGAGCGCCATATTGTCATCTACTCCCTTAAGGACATCTTTCGTCACATCTTCAATTCGGATTATAAATGTGGCAAACAAACCTGGATTGGGCAGTTCTTCACTAAAGTTTTTAGCCCAAAATCCATCCTTCAGATAGTTTTGTTCCAACGTCGAATGGGATTGAATGGCATCGTAACCGCAATGATGGTTCGTGAGCAATAAGCCTTGATCCGATATGACCTCGCCGGTGCAGAATCCACCAAAATGCACCACGGCATCCTTGAGGCTTCCTTTATTGACACTATAGATATCATCTGCCGTCATCTTCATCCCCATGGATTTCATCTCTTTCTCATTGAGCGATTTGAGCAGGAGGGGCAGCCACATACCCTCCCCGGCTGATAGAACAGAGAGGCCTGTGCTTAAGATGAAAGCCAGAAGAACGACCAGAAATTTATACATCGATTTCATAATTACGAGCTTAAAATTCATGGGGAAAGATAGGTAAAATGACACGAGATCGGATTGGCATAGGATGAATGGTTACATTTGAAAGACAAGTACCTTCGCATTTAAGATGACACCCACTTTCGAAATGTTTTCGCTGCAACATATTTCAACGTTGTTGATTTTCATTGCAGTGACCGCGATCATTATTGTTTATGGAAAAAGGACCGAAGAACCCTTGAGATCAGATATCGGGATGATGATTGCCGGGATCACCTTTTCCACGTTGTTATTGGATGCCGTGTATAAACTAGTCTTTGGGACTTTTAATATTTACGAGGACTTACCTTTTTTCCTGTGTGATCTGGTGGCCTTTATTTTGCCTTTTATTCTATACTACCGCAACAGAAAATGGATCGGCATTCTATATTTCTGGGCCCTCGGGGGTACGCTTCAGGCTATTATTACCCCTGATCTGAAAGACGGTTTTCCGACTTTCCATTTTTTCAGGTATTTCATTGGTCATGCCGGCATTATTATGGCCATCCTTTACACTGTCATTGTCAGGAGGATTAGGATTGGTTGGCAGGATTTTATACTGGCTGTGATTTACGCGCAGGTTTACCTCGTGGCTGTACACTTGATCAATTATATGCTGGGTAGCAATTACAGTTATACTATGGCTAAGCCTCCAGGAGGATCCATTTTGGATGTCATGGGGCCATGGCCGTGGTACCTGCTGGCAGGAGAAGGCTTGATGCTGGTGCTATTCCTTCTGTTATTACTCCCTTTTCTGCTGACAGCGCCTGCTGCAGGTCAGAGAGAGGTTGAGGAAACGGAATAGGGGAATTCGGCCGGAAGGTATGATATTTGTGGCCTGAGAGGTTCAGGCGAGGTTTAAGACATCTGATATGAATGGAATCCACAAAACGGCTGTATTCCCGGGGTCATTTGATCCGATCACTACGGGGCATGTTGATCTCGTGCATCGGGCTTTACCATTATTCGATGAAATTATCATCGCGATTGGAGTAAATTCCCAAAAGCAAGCCTTGTTTTCTGTCGAAGAGCGGAAAAATTGGATACAACATGTGTTTCGGCATGAGCCCAGGATCAAGGTTGATGTTTTTGAAGGCCTCACTGTTCATTATTGTAAAAAAGTAGGGGCAAAGTATCTTCTGAGAGGACTTCGGAATGCTTCGGATTTTGATTACGAAAAGACGATCAGTCAATTGAATCATATTGTCGGCGAGGATATCGAAACACTCTTTTTGATCAGTCGGCCTGAGTTTTCACACATCAGTTCAACCATCGTTCGCGAAATCATAAAAGGCAAAGGCAACGCAAAACCTTTCCTTCCAGATGGTGTTCAATTCTAACGCACATCACTTCACTAACCAATTTCCTAAATTAATTTCAAGAGGCTATGGCAAATGCTGTTTTTCATTTACCGGAGATCAAAAATGAACCGGTATTAAATTATGTAAAGGGATCCGATGAGCGTAATAAACTCCTCGCGGCTATAAAGGATTGGAAAAGCAAAGTGGTGGATATCCCGATGTATATCGGTGGACAAAAAGTGTATTCAGATCGCAAGGTGGAGATTCATCCGCCACATGAGTTGAAACACCTTTTGGGAATGTATAATAAAGGAAACGCAAGCCATGTTCGTCAGGCCATTCAGGCTGCGCTCAAGGCCAAGACCGCCTGGGAGGAAATGCCCTGGCAGGATCGTGCCGCTATTTTCCTCAGGGCCGCTGATTTATTATCCGGACCCTACCGGGCCAAAATGAATGCGGCTACGATGTTGGGCCAGAGTAAGAATATTTTCCAGGCTGAAATTGATGCCGTGGCGGAGTGGTGTGATTTCCTTCGCTACAATGTCAAGTTTATGCTGGAGATCTATGGGCAGCAACCGATCAGTGCGCCGCTGACATGGAATCGCATGGAGTATAGAGCGCTGGAAGGTTTTGTGTTTGCATTGACCCCATTCAACTTTACGTCTATTGCAGGTAATCTGCCTTCGGCACCTGCTTTGATGGGGAATACGGTGGTGTGGAAACCCGCTGAGACACAGATTTATTCCGCCCATGTCATCATGGAGATCCTTATGGAAGCCGGACTACCGGCAGGCGTGATCAATCTTGTTTTTGTGGAAGGCTCCGTTGCGGGAGAAGTGATTTTTAATCATCCTGATTTTGCGGGTCTTCACTTTACAGGAAGTACCGGTGTATTTCAGCGCCTGTGGCAGACGATCGGTAATAATCTGCCAAAGTATAAGTCCTATCCCCGGATCGTAGGTGAAACGGGAGGAAAGGATTTTGTCGTTGCGCATCCTTCTGCAGATGCTGAAACCGTTGCTGTCGCTTTGGTCAGAGGAGCGTTTGAGTACCAGGGACAGAAATGCTCTGCGGCCAGCCGCGCATATATTCCGGAATCCTTATGGCCTGCTGTAAAAAAACGCATGGTTGCAGACCTGGCAACAATCAAAATGGGATCGCCTGAAGACTTCACCAACTTTGTTAATGCCGTGATTGATGAAAAGGCTTTTGATAAGATCACTTCCTATATCGCTAAGGCTAAAAAGGATAAGGGCGTGAAGATCGTTTCAGGTGGGCAGTATGATAAGACCAAAGGTTATTTTATCGAACCCACAGTGATCCAGGTCAATGATCCGAAATACGTTACGATGTGCGAAGAGTTGTTTGGTCCGGTGTTAACGATTTATGTGTACAAGGATGAAGACTATAAGAAGATGCTTGCCCTTGTGGATTCCACTTCGCCCTATGCCCTCACCGGTGCCGTATTTGCCAATGACAGGGCAGCGATTCAGATGACCGCAGACAGGCTTCGTCATGCAGCCGGCAATTTCTATATCAATGACAAGCCCACAGGCGCAGTCGTCGCACAACAACCTTTTGGCGGTGCGAGAGCCTCAGGTACCAATGACAAGGCAGGCAGTGTGCTGAATCTTTATCGTTGGGTATCACCCAGGTCGATTAAGGAGAATTTTAATCCGCCGAGGGATTACAGGTATCCGTTTATGGGATGATTTTATGATGGAGTGATGTTGTGTTGGAGTGATTTTGTGATGGGATGATTTTGTTTTGAAGATGAAGAGCTTAGAGGCTTAGAAGCTTAGAAGGTTAGAAGATTGTTTAGGAGAATAAGGGAGATTGGCTATTACATTAATAACCTCCTAAACTCTTAACATCCTAAATCCTTAACCTCTTAAGCCCTTAACCTTCTAAGCCCCTAAGCTTCTAAGCTACAAATCATTTCTTGCGGTAAAATCCAGATAGATGGCAAAATTGCAATCCAGCGATAATCACAGAAGGGGAAACTCATTGACCAGCCTGAAGAAAAAATCATTGAGGATATCTCGTTTCAGGAGGATGATCATGGCCATTCCGGCTACGGCACCTGCAAAGTGAGCGGAGTGATC
>CAZYHJ010000017.1:27894-34623 GCA_964646645.1 uncultured Saprospiraceae bacterium
TAGAGCACTAAGAATATGATGCGGCCATGAATGGGTCCATATTCGGTCACGATGTAGTTTTCAATATACGTCCCGAAGCTATAGAGCACAAACATATTGACCAGGAGGTGTGTCCAGTCTGCATGAATGAAGCCTGAACTCAATAGCCTGTAGAATTCCTTGTGCCTGTTTTCCTGAAACGGAAAATGTTTCAACCGTTGGATCACTTCATAGCGTGAAAATCCCTGATAAGACACCAGGGCGGTAAAAACGATGAGCAGTAGATTGACAGATAATTCCTTCATGCGTGGCCTGTTCAGGCGTGATGATATGATTCGCCCCGTAAAATAGTACATGCCCGGTAAATCTGTTCGAGCATCATTAGTCGGCAGAGTTGATGTGGCAGGGTCATGGCCGAAAGGCCAAGCAGTTGATCAGCTTTATCGTAGACGACTTGATCAAATCCATAGGCTGAACCAATAACAAATACCACTCGTTTATGCGTTCCCTGCCTCCACTGTTCAAGCTTTGAGGCAAATTGAACGGAGGACCATTGCGGTCCGCGTTCGTCCAGCAGGATTATTTTTGAAGGTATGGTCTGGAATTGTTGTAACAGCCATTTGCTTTCTTCCGCAAGTACTTGCTGTTGTACTGCGCTTCTGGATGGTTGAGCGATTTTGTATTCAAAGGGTAAATACCGGTCAATCCTTTTACTAAAAATATCTTCACCCTTCTTTACCCATTCATCGGAAGCCGCGCCAAGCGCCCAAAGACAGACTTTCATCAACTACTTACTGGAAAAGAGGAAATATTCCCAGGGTCCCAGGTTGATATTTTGACCGGAATCGAGGGTGAGTACATCGTCCGTCGATACAATCTGCATATTTGTCACCGGCACCTGTAGCGTTGTTTTCTGAGGCTTGTTGGTCAGATTAAAGACACCGATAAACTTGTCGCCGTCCTTTTCACGCATAAAGGCATATACATCTTTCGATTCGTTGATACGTCGGCTCAATCCTCCGTGCTCACCATTCCACAATGCTTTATTTCTGTGTTTAAGTTCGAAGAGCGAGGAATAGAAATCCGAGTATGCATACTTTTCAAAGGGGATAGTATCTTTTTCGAAGAAAGATAAACGCTTGTGCAAAGGTTCTTCCTGTCCGCTATACACCAGGAACATCCCGTCGAGAGTGGCGCAAAGTGCGGCAAATGTTTTGTGGCCATCGCCCATACGTTCAAACTCCGTACCTGCCCAACTGTTTTCGTCATGATTGCTGGTAAAGTACATGTGATAGCCTTGCGTATAATCCTTGCGTTCGAGCGCTAATAAGGAATCGATAGCATTGACATCGTCTTTGCCCTGGGCGATGTCGTTGAGTTTGTGATGAATTTTCCAGGCGTAGGTCGCGACGAAACTGGAGTCGTTGCGGAGATAAGGTTCTTCGCCTTCCGCCAGCATAAAGATTGGTTTCTTTAAGCCGGAGAGTGTATTACTGACCTCATCCCAATAATCTGCCGGTACACCATGTGCGTGATCTACCCTGTAGCCATCTACATTGTAATCTTCAATCCAGAAGATCATATCATCGATGATCTGTCTGCGCATCTGCGGGCTCTCTAAGTTGAGTTCGGCCACATCCGTCCAGCCCCATGGTTCTCCGGTCATTTCATTGATCGGATCGCGGATTTCGCCTTTATCGTTTTTATTGTAGTAGTCCGGATGTTCAGTGATCCATGGGTGATCCCATCCGGTGTGATGAGGTACCCAATCCAGGATGACATGCATACCGAGTGCGTGGATGGAATCGACTAATTGTCTGAAATCTTCTTTGGTGCCGTATTGTGGGTTTACAGCTCTGAAATCGGACACGGCATAATAGCTTCCGAGAGTACCTTTTCGCTTAGGTACACTGATCGGGTGGATCGGCATGAGCCAAAGGATATCCACGCCCATTTTCTTCAGCCTGGGCAGGTGTTGCCTGAATGCTTCGAATGTGCCTTCAGGCGTATACTGGCGGATGTTGACTTCGTAAATATTCGCTGAATAGGACCATTCAGGGGGCGTAATACGACCTCTGACGATCTCTCCAACCTTTTCATCACCGGTTTTCTTGCAGGATAAAGCAGCTAAAAGCGTCATACAGATGGCCATTAAAATCACGACGATGAGGACTACTCCTTTCATTTGTTTTGTAAATGTGGCGTAAACATATATAAAATATTCCACTATTTAAGCCATCCCGGTATATCGGGTCAACTGATGGACCGCTACTTCCATGTCCTTAGGCAATGGGCTGGTGATGTCCAATATCAGTTGGGATTGAAAATCCCGGATAGAGATTTGATGGGCATGCAAGGCTACCCTCGACATCAGCGGGCGCTCCTCTTCAGCATCTTTTGCCAATTTATATTTTTTTCGACCTTTAAGTTCAGAGAGGAATAAGGGGCCGGAAGCACCATAAATCGTATCCGCGACCAACGGATGTCCCATGGAGGCAAAATGGACCCTGATCTGATGGGTGCGTCCAGTGAGGGGATTCGCCTGGATCAAGCTGTGGTGCAGAAATTTTTGAATCACCTTCCAATGGGTCAAACTGGTTTTACCCTGACGTGATACTATCACTTTGCCTGTAGACTGTGTATAGAGGGGTAGATTTATTTCTCCTTCATCCTGCGAGAGTCTGCCTTCACACAACGCGATATATGTTTTCGCGACTTCTCTTTGTTCAAACTGATCGCTGTACCAGCCGAATGCCTCTGGTTGCAGACAAAACAACATCACACCTGTCGTTTCAAAATCAATACGATGCAATGGCCTGGCGGCTGGGTTTATTTTTAAGGCAAACTGCGTCAACGAAACCTTGGCCGAGTCATATCGGTCGGGAACGCTCAGCATGCCGGTAGGTTTGTCCAGGGCAAGCAACGTATCGTTGGCAAAGAGGATACCCGGTCGGTTTTTCATTTAGGAAAGAGATCGCTGTATTTGCGTTTCCAGCGCAGGTAATAGTCCATGATGATGCTCCCCTGGTATACGCCTGGCAATTTGACTAAAGGAAGACGTTGATAATTTTCGCTGATTTGTTTTCTTTTCTGCCGGATGAGTTTCACATGCGTGTAGATGTAGTAGTGTGCGCGAACGATCGCGAAGGCATTGGCAAACTGACCTTTGGCGAGGAACCTTAATCCTGCAAGCCCATCAAGTCCCCAGCGCAAAGAGATCACCGGGATCATATCTGGTTTGGGGAGATATTTAAACAATGTGACAAGGTTGTTTCTGAAATTGAGGTACACTTTCCTTGAGCTGCCATATTGGAGGGTACCTCCACCGACATGATAAACGACAGATGCGGGGCAACTCACAATCTTATGTTGCTTCAACAAAATGCGCCAGGCGAAATCAATTTCTTCCTGATGGGCAAAATAGTCCGCATCAAATCCACCGAGTTCATGGAATACTTCGCTCCGCACGACAAAGGCCGCTCCGGAGGCCCAGAATATTTCCATGTTATCTTCATACTGGCCCGTATCCCGCTCCACATTTTGCAAGACACGGCCTCTGCAAAATGGATAGCCCAGGCTGTCCATGCAACCACCCGCGCCACCTGCATATTCAAAATGGCCCCGCCGCGCTTCTGATCTGATTTTTGGTTGAACGGCTGCAATGGAAAGATCTTTTTCCATCAATTCCACGATAGGATGCAACCATCTTGGGGTGATTTCTATGTCACTATTGACGATCGCGTAATACCGGGCATTGATCCTGGCAAGTCCTTGATTGTATCCACCCGCATAACCTGCATTTTCAGGCAGGGAAATCACTTCCACATCGGGGTGATGGGTCTTTAGCCACTTGACCGTACCATCTGTTGAGGCATTGTCAATGACATAAAGTTTGCAGTTAGATAACTGAACGGACTTAAAAAATGGAATGAACCGTTGCAGATATTTGATGCCATTGTAATTGAGAATGACTGTGGCTACCTCAGCCATCAACTCTTTAGGACCCTGGAAATATTTTTTTACCGCGACTTCATCCGCTGCCATGGCCGTTTTAAGGTCTTCCATGTTGGGGAATTTTCGGTCACCACGGATGAATTTGTAGATTTCTACGGTGATGTCCTCATCATACACCTGGCGGTCAAAATCAAAAAGATGAATCTCAACACGTCGCTCCGGTGCCGCCTCAATAGAGGGCCGGAGACCGATGTATAACATGCCTTTGTATTCAATTCCACGGATGGTGGCTGTTGCCGCGAAGATGCCATCTTTAGGAAGCAGTTTCTTGTGGTCACTGATCTGCACATTCGCGGTGGGGTAGCCAATGTGATGCCCCAGCCTGTTGCCGGTCACCACCTGCCCTTTAATCATATAGGGGTGACCTAAAAGGGAATTGGCCAGATCGATCTGGCTTTCCAAAAGGGCTTTACGGATCTTGGTCGAACTGATGGTGATGTCTTTCAGTTCTTCTTCCTCAATTCGGACCACTTCATAGTTGTGTTCCGTGGCATATAGATTGAGGAGATGAACGTTGCCGGTGCGGTTGAGTCCAAACCGATGATCATAACCGATCACGATGTACTTTGGATGAAATCTGGATACGAGGAATTTTTCGATGTATTCCTGCGCGGGTTGCTGCGAAAACTCGATGGTAAACGGTACGATGACAACATTTGAAACTCCTGCTCTGCGGAAGTACTCCAGTTTTTCGTCCAGAGTCGTTAAAATCTGGAGGTCATCCTCCCTGGGGTAAATAATTTCACGGGGGTGAGGATGAAAGGTGATGACCACATCTGTGCCTTCACAGGCTTCGGCAAGTTGTTGAATCCGTTTCAGGATTTTATAGTGACCCTGATGCACGCCATCAAAACTGCCTATGGTAATGACAGAATTGGTGAACTCCGGCAGTGCTGAAAGTCCTCTATAAATGTTCATGGGCTACAAAAGTATCTATTTTGTGTGTAATATGAGGGCTGAAATACACCAAATGACCCTTCAAATCCTGTTCTGGAAAGTTGTTTTATGCTATTTGTTCATCCCGGGGCACAAATGCAATCCTTTTTAGCCAGATTTCGTTAGTATCGTTATGTTCTTACGAATTTCCTACCTGTTGTTACTTCTGCCCATGGTGGTGACCCTTTCTTATGGGCAAACCGATCCATTTACAAAGTGGACAACTGAGATCTCTTTCTATGCGGATATTGCTGCCAATGCTCAGGAAGAGGCACACAGAATGCGTGCGCATGAACAATTGGTCACTTACCTTGATAGTTTTTTTCTAACTCCCGGGTCCTATGGGGTTTCATTAGATAGCATCAGGGGCTTGTCCGTCGTAAAAGGTGACGAATTCCGGATCGTGACCTGGCAATGGC
The DNA here is from genome assembly GCA_964646645.1 of uncultured Saprospiraceae bacterium. Classification (GTDB taxonomy): domain Bacteria; phylum Bacteroidota; class Bacteroidia; order Chitinophagales; family Saprospiraceae; genus Opimibacter. The sequence continues at coordinate 33,243 of CAZYHJ010000017.1, forward strand.
GGGTGACGGATGATGAATACAAATATGGCGGACGGATTCAGTGGGCTGATAAGCTGATTGCATTAAAAGACACCCGGCCGTTTTTCAATGGGGCAGCTTATACCCCCTATAGTCCCAATGCCTGGTATGGATGCCTGTATTATGATATTATTCCTTTCGAGCGGGACAAGATGACCTATTATGTCTTGTTGGGTTTTCATGCAGAAGATCACCTGCTCAGCACACGCGTGGCGGATGTTCTTGATCTGAATGGCCCCGAACCTGTATTTGGACTGCCTGTGTTTGTAGGGTATGAGGATACCAAAATGAGACTTATTTTTACGTATGCGGATGCTTCTTCTGCGAGGATGGTGTACGATCCGAAGCTCAAGGGTGTAGTTCATGATCATCTCGTTCTGCTTCCAGGGGTTGGACCAGAAGGAGAGCCTCTTCCGGTTTCGGATGGAAGTCTTGAAGGCTGGATATTGAAACGCGGTCAATGGGAGTATCTGGAAGAGGTATACGATGTAAAGCAGAAAACCCCGCCCATGACCAATGAGGCAAAGGATAAAGAAAACAAGGATATACTAGGCAGGCCCATTAAAGATTAATGCATCATGGCTGCGCATTATAAAATCAGAGCTGAAAAAACAGGGCACTATTTCACACACGGTCACCTGGAAGCTTCGACACGATATGTCTGGGTTTGTCTGCATGGGTATGGCCAGCTGGGACGATGCTTCATCCAGCGTTTTGAATTTCTGGATCCGGCCAAACACTTTGTCATAGCTCCTGAGGGACTCAATCGGTTTTATTTTGAAGGCGTCAACGAACGGCCGGTTTCCAATTGGATGACCCGTGAGGATCGATTGGATGAGATTGCCGATTTTATTGGTTTTCTCGAATCATTGAGATCCAAACTGGGATATGATAAGCATCCTGAAGTCAAGATTATCTGCCTTGGTTTTTCACAAGGAGTCACCACCTTGTTGCGTTGGCTGCACGACATTCGGCCCCGGGTGGATCACTTGTTATTGTGGGCCGGAGGCCTGCCGGACGAACTACTGTTTGACCACCAAAGGGAGTATTTCAGCGGAATAGCATCACATTATTTCCTGGGGGATAAGGATCCATACTTTGCATCCATTTCGCTTGAGGATAAAGCCTCCCTTATCCAACACACCGGTCTCAATCTTAAGCTCCATATGTTTCATGGAAGCCATACGGTTGACGAACATGCACTTCGACAGTGGATGGACGTGCACCTGGCATGAGCTATAGCATAGACCTTAGTCCTGATGCTGTATCACCAGGGTTGCAGATTTCATGGTATTAGCGTTTTCATCCAAAATCCTGAGCACATACAAACCTGCAGGAGTTCCTTCAAGAGCTATGCGGCCAT
>CAZYHJ010000017.1:34723-41560 GCA_964646645.1 uncultured Saprospiraceae bacterium
TTGCCGGTGTAGAATGAAAAGCGTTGGTTTTGGCTGGAGTGCTCCAGCGTAAAAATGGTCGGAGTACCGTTAAGGGTTAATTCTACAGGAACAGGCATCTCAAAGAAGGAAACAGAGGGATGTGAAGTGGTCTGGGATAACCACATGATCACGGAGTCAGCTTGCTGCGACCACTTCAGATCATAGGAAGGAAATCCTTCGCCATAGAACCAATCATCAAAAAAGGAACCAAGGTTTTTTCCCGATTGATTTTCAAGTATGGATTGCAGTTCGTCCGTCGTCCCGAAATCATACGCAATACCCGGTGCATTGAGATAAACTCTGCAAGCCTCAAAAAATGCTTCATCTCCGGTAATCCAGCGTAGCATATGGAGCAGATAAGCCCCCTTGTTGTAGGTCAACCGGCCGCTGAATATTCTGTTGACGCTCGTAGTATCATCTACATACACGGATCCTCCTGGTTGACTCATCGCGGAATTGGACGTTGAAGTTTTCCACTGAGGCCAGAATTGCTCCGGGCTAAAGCGCTCATAGGTTAAGCCTGTGAGATATGTGGCGAAACCTTCATTGAGCCAAATTTCTCTCCAGCTGCCACAGGTGACTTTGTCACCAAACCATTGGTGTGCCATTTCATGGGCCTGAAGTCCAAAGCTGAATCCACCCATAAAACTCATGGTCTGATGTTCCATTCCGCCGCCCCATCCGAATTGGGCATGCCCGTACTTTTCTGAAGCAAATGGATAGGTTCCAAACAGTTCATTGTACAAGGTCATGATATCCAGCGAAGAGACCGTGGAGTTCATGCTTTGTGTGAGCGTTTCAGGATAAACGTAGTTGAGAATTTCAATGGTGTCGCCATTATCCAGCGGCAGGAAATGACTGTAGGCGCTGTAATTGGTTACGGCTAGCGCCACCAGGTATGATGCGATGGGGTAGCGGTGTCGCCAATGGTGGACCAGGTTTCCATTTTGTTCTGTGATGCTGATCAGTTTACCGTTGGAGGCAGCCAGTTGGTTGAGGGGTGTGGTGATAAAGATATCTGTGGAATCAATTTTATCGATCAGATCTTGTTTGGCTGGCCACCAATCTCTGACGCCGTATGGTTCGGATAAAGTCCACACGATAGGAGCGCCATCATGTTCGCCTTGTTCGAATGACCCAAATCCATTTGAAGGTGGCACTCCTTCGTATTGAATCGTCAGGGTATACGATTCCCCTGCGGCGACAAATGTGTCGAGGTGGATAAACAATAATTGATCGGGGGTGTGATCAAACGTTAGGATATGGTTATGGGTGGTGATTTCGACGACCTGGAGATTATTGCTTAGGTCAAGAACAAGGCGTGTAAGATCCGGAATGTTGCTTTTAAAGTGATAAGTGATTTGGCCACTGATATAGCGTTGAGCCGGGTCGATTTCCCAATGCATTTCCTGGTAGTAGATGTCTGTCTCATGCGCGTAGCTGTTTTGAACACTTCGCCCTGTGATCAGGGTATGCGCGTGATGTTGCTCCTTGCAAATAATGTCTTCCAGTTCAGAAGGCTGGAAATCAACCTGAGCGGAAATCATGAAAGGGGTGAGCCACAGGAATAAGAGGGTGTTCAGTAAGGAGATGAGCTGTTTCATAGTACGAAATTAGCGGAAATGCCAGTGAAGTTCTTGATCGGGTATCAGTCAGGATATCATCGTTATAACCTATAGACACCAATGAATGGTTCAGGCCCTGACTGAAAATGGAAAGCCGGACCTGAGAACAGATCCGGCTTCATTAAAAAACGATATACTCTATTCAGCTTCGTGGGCAGCGTCAGGCTTCTGCACTGTCACTGCTGAGGACACTTACGAAGGTGCGGTCTCTTTTACCGGTTTTGAATGCAACTGTGCCGTCAGTAAGGGCGAAAATGGTATAATCTTTACCCATGCCGACGCCGCGTCCGGGGTGGAATTTGGTTCCACGCTGACGGATGATAATATTGCCTGCGATGGCGGTCTGCCCGCCGAAGAGTTTTACTCCGAGGCGCTTGCTTTTACTGTCGCGGCCGTTATCACTACTACCTACACCTTTCTTATGTGCCATTTTTTCAGTGTTTTATATTGTGTCTACTAAACTTATACTTTAATATCGTCAATGCGGATCTTGGTGAATTGCTGACGATGGCCATTTTTTACGCGGTATCCTTTCCTTCTTTTCTTTTTGAAAACGATGACCTTGTCACCCTTAACGTGGCTGAGGACCTGTGCGGAGACTTTGGCGTTAGGTAAGGTTGGGGTACCAACACGGACATTGCCATCATTGTCGGCCAGTAATACCTTGTCAAAGGTGAGATTGGCACCGATTTCAGCGGCCTGGAGGTCGACATAGATCTCCTGCCCCTGCTTTACCTTATACTGCCTGTTGTTGACGTCCAGAATAGCGTACATGACTGCGAATTAATGTGTTTTTTACCTAAATGGCCGGCAAAGGTAAGTTTATACTCGGTAATTACCAAATATTTTCAAAGGAAATATAATAAGCCGTGATCGGTCCGGATATGTGATAAATTAGATTAAATCCATAAGAATCAATTCCTTATGTATTATTTCTTTTTCGCGTACCAATTGTAGCCTGATCTTTTTACCCGGTCTTTTTTGCAGGAGCTTGTTGACCCCGTCAAGGTTGAAATATTGTGCTGAAGTCCCCTGAATCCTAAGCAAGACATCTCCGGGCCGGATATCCGCATGACTGGCGGGGCTGTTATCCAAAACCTCATTGACTACAAATTGATTGAACTGCAGTCCATAGGCATACAGTATCATGCCGCTTCTGTCCATGGTAAAGGGTGGTTGCTTTTGATGATAGGGTCGTATCATCATCTGACTGCGTGCATAATCAAAGTAGATATCAAATCGACTGAGCAGTTCATTGCCCAGAATGCCATTCCGGTATTTGTTTGGGTCAGCGAGCCAGCTTTCTTCCACATTTTGGAAGCTGGTCAGCACGCCAGGAAAGTCATACGTGCCTACAGACAATTTTTTCACCCTGCCTATGTGCCCTTCAAGGTATCCTCCCAGACCGATGCCCAGTTTTCCTTTGATGTATTGTGGAGGAAGTGATATGGATGGATGAGAGTTGTTGTGGAGTAGAAGCGGGACACCGGCACCGGTATCTACCAAAAGATCTACCTGGACCACAGATCCATCCATCAAACTCGCCTCGGCCTTTACATAAGGTTTGTTGGTTTTGATCTGCAGCGGGACGGTCAGATATTCATCAGGAGCATTAAAATACCGGGGATCATGAAGGATGATTTTCTGGTGCTTGTAATCGATATGAATGATGAGATTCTTAAAAATGCTGCCTCCAATCAGTCCTGCAATAGAGGTTCCTATCAATTCTCCCAGATTGAAGTAGTCTTCTTCCAGCACGAGCAGGTCATGTGGCTTTGGCGCCAGGCCTGTTATTTCAATGACACCATTTCTTGAAATCAGCGCGTAGATCTCCCGGCTCATATCGGATCCCAGAATTGGAATCCTTCGTTCGTATGGCACCTGTAACAGATCTGTATATTCCTTTTTAAATAGAATGATATGTTCAGCCCCCGTATCAAAAATGAATTGTAGCGGAATGATGCCGTAAATCTTTGCGTCAATGACGATAAAATTGTGGACATACCTGAACGGAATGACAGCCTTCTTTTTACCATCAAGAAAGGCGAGCGGATCCAGATAGTTAGCCTGGGACTGAGCGCAGAGTAATGCCGGGCCAATGGTCAGCAAGCATAAGATCAAAGCGGTATAGAGGCATATATGCAGCGGTAACCATCTCCATGGAGTGAATAAGCGATTGAATTTCCTGAAGTCAATCTTTAGCTGTCCGGTTGGCCCTGACCGTTTGATGTGCACCCTACAAATTTAATTTTATCTTACTACCCAATGCATTAATTCTCATGGAGCAGCCACTTAAGAAAACCATCACCTTTTTTCCGCTGGTCATGATCGCTGTGGGATCAAGCATAGGATCCGGCATTTTTATTTCGCCTTCAGATGTTGCCTCCAATCTTGCGACGGGCTGGCAGGTATTGTTGGTGTGGGCCATTGGAGGCATCGTGGCGCTGACCGGTGCGCTCACCTTTGCGGAACTGGCTGGTAAGTTTCCCGGAACAGGAGGGGTGTATTTGTATATACGGGAGGCGTTTGGAAAATTTGCTGCCTTTCTATACGGGTGGTCCATTTTGATGGTGATTACTTCCGGAGCCATTGCAGCGCTCTGTCTGGCGTTTGCGAGATATGTAAGCGTGCTCTTTGGAATGCAGGAAAAATTTCAATTATTCATCGGGCTCATAGCTTTGCTGGTAGTCACGCTGATCAATATTGTTGGCGTCCGGTGGTCTGCATTTTTTTCAAGTGCGATGACGGTGATGAAGATGGCAGGCATAGGTATCATCGTCGTGATTTGTCTGAGTCTTGGACAAACATTGATGCCTAATCTTGAGACCCTTGCTGCCTCAGGTGCCAAGGTATCCTTTGGTTTGGCGTTGATTGGGGTGTTGTGGTCTTACGGAGGATGGCATCACGCCTCCTATGTTGGTGGGGAGGTAATCAACGCCAATAGGATATTACCAAGGGCGCTCATTGTCGGCGCGGCTTTAGTGACTCTGGCCTATTTGCTGGTGAATGTCGCTTATCTCTCGGTCATGACGTTGCCCGAACTATCCGCCTCGTCAGCAGTGGCCGCAGATGCCTTGATGAAGGTATCTACCATCGGAGGAACATTTGTGGCCATTTTAATAGCATTGTCCACTTTTGGTACCGCGGGTATATTTACGTTGTCGGCACCGCGTATATATTTTACAATGGGGCAGGATAAGGTCTTTTTTTCCTGGCTGGGTGATCTGCATCCACGATTCAACACACCCGTGAAAGCGATTGTCTTTCAAAGCGCATGGGCTGGTGTACTCATGATGTTCTGGGGCACATTTGAAAGTCTGTGCACCTATGTAGTCTTCATGGACTGGATATTCATGACGATGGCGGCGATCGGTTTATTTCTGTTCAGGAAACGTCAGGATACCGCAGCTGTTGATGGATATAGGGTTCCGCTTTATCCGATTGTCCCGCTGATCTTCATTGGCATTTCATTGTGGTTTCTCATGAGTACCCTGATAGGCCGACCTGTTCAGGCCATCGCCGGCATTGTACTCGTCATCATAGGCTGGCCTGTATATTATTTTTTCAAAAAACAGGCCTAACCAGTTTTCGCCAATTCATTATTTTTTATTGACACAAACCTCGAGGCGACGGTTTTGAGCTCTGCCTGAAGCGGAATCATTTGAGGCAACTGGTTTTTCTTCGCCCCAACCTTTGATATCGATTCTGCCACCGGATAATCCCTGGTCTGTGAGCCAGGTCTTGATCACTTTCGCTCTTTCGCGGGACAGGTTTTTGTTTTTTCCTTCGTCCCCTTCATTGTCAGTGTGTCCTTCGATCTGCACTTTGATGTCCGGATATGCTTTGAGTAAAATAGCTAGTTCCCCAAGTTGCTTTTCTGCCCCTTTAGCCAGTTTGAAAGAATTATCCTCGAAATTCACTTTGTCGAATGTAAAACATTGTGCTCCGGAGGTCGACCCTTTGAGAAATGAAGCGAGACTGGCAGTAAATGAATTTGGAAAGGCCCTTAGCGTTGTACCATCAGGCAGGTTGAAGGTTAGCCTTTGATCTGCAGCCTTCTCAGGTTCTGCGGCGGTTGTATCTGCTGCTATAGGTGCGGCTACATTCTCTTCAGTGCTTCCGGCACATCCTTTTTTGACAAAGTAGAACAGTCCAAGCGCAGTTAAAGCCAGTACAATCCACGGAAGTAGTTTTGACCGTCCTGAATCCGTAGGGTTATTGCCGACTTGAGATTGACCAGATGGTGCATTGGCTGATGAACCCTGACCCAAAGCGAGATTCATTTCTTTAGGCAGCAGCCCTTTCAGGAAGGAAGACTGCGAAGAAAGCAGTGTTTGTAATCCGGCTGCATCGAGCCCTTTCTCCTGGTTATACTTTGCCAGGACGTTCATCATGAATGGAGCTGCGATTTTGATGATGGATGTAGCAGAAGAAGTACTGACCCCACTTTGTGTGGAGATGACATCGACCACACCGGCGAGTTTGTCATCAAAGAGGAATCTTGACAACACAGCCCCGCTATACATTAGTTTTTCCGTTTCGATATTACCCTGAAGCCAATCGGATGCGTTGGCGAGTAACGACCCATCCAGATTGTTTTCGCGCATATAGTTGATCAGCGAAGCTGCATCAGGTGTCGTGCCGGCTTTACGCACAATGGCCGACAATATGGCTGGCACGCCCATTTGGATAGCGGTGCTTGTGCGCTCCGCAGTTTCTCCGACGATGCCACTCACTTGTTTGCCAAGTTCGTTGCCGATGGTATTGTTGAATAATTCAATGAGATTCGCAGCCATAGATGAGTTGTTTTAAAGGGTGATGCTTCTGACATTGCAAACTAAATAAAATTAATTCAAATGTTTGAAACATGGTGCGGTACGGAGGCGAAAGAAAAGGAGGAATAAATCTATTCCTGCCATTGTCATGTAAAAGTCCTTAAATTTATCCTTTGCAGCTTTACCAGTTATGCAGCCCAACCTAAAGGAGGTCCGAGTATTATTTGAACAGATCTGTTGTCAACCGGATGATCCGGAACGACAATGCCATGCCTTGCTCAATATTTATCTGGATCTCGTCAATATCCTCAGTGATTTTTCCTCCATTCAGTTTAATACCGTATTTGCCAGAACCAGTTTTATCGCGGCACAATATCCCATTGGAAGGTCCTGGGCTCATGCGATGCAACTGGTGC
>CAZYHJ010000018.1:0-13413 GCA_964646645.1 uncultured Saprospiraceae bacterium
CCTAATTCGAAAACACCAAACTTGAAATCATTCTGAACAAAACACCAGCCGCTAACAGGCGCTTGGCTCAATGGTGGGTGACGTGGTTAATTGAACATTCTGCCTCACATCAACATTTGTGGTGTATTGACAGTTTTGTGCTCCGAAATCCGCCACTGCGCCAAGCGCCAAAACGCTATGCTTAAAACAGTCTACGAACCAGACATGACTTTTTTTGAGCAGTATCGTGAAAAATAGGACATCTGCCAGAAAGAATTTTGCATTTGGGCAGAACTTAGATAGTCTACTTTAAAGGTCCATGTTGACATCACCCCATCACCCCATCACCCCATCACTTTACTACCCCCTCACCACCCAAACCTCCATCTCCTCCGACTTCCCTTTCAACGCTAACCTCCGCGATTCAAGAGTATCCCCGGGGATGCCGGCTCCTGCACGAACCTCTTCGCTGATCACGATCTCACCGCTGCGGGCATGGGAGACGAGCCTTGCCGCAATATTTACGGTATCGCCAAGGATGGATACATCGGAGACACCGCTGTGCGTGGTCACACTGCCCACATACGTGATCCCGGAATGTATCCCGACACCGGCCTCGATCCACGGCCCCTCCGCACTATGATAACCCAAAGCCGCCAATGCCTCATGTGCGGCTTTGACAGCTTTCTTCCTGAATTCGGGACCCGTGAAGCCCGGCACAAAGAACCCGCCTACTTCATCGCCCTGGAATTTCTCTACCATCCCGTAGTTGCGATAGATTACATTGGTGATGGCGGCATAAAAGCGGTTGACCACACGGCTGTATTCTTCCGGTGACATTTTCTCCGCCATACCGGTGGAGTTACGGATATCGACAAACATCACCGCGATGTCGAGTTCGGCCCCGCCGCGGTACTTATCGGCAAACCGTTCACATAGGTTGCATAAATGAGGCGTCATCACGGAAGCCTCTACTCCCAGAAACCTGCTGAAGATCCATCCCCCTATCCCCTTAAACGGAATATAGCATATCCGACACCTGGGACTCCGGGGCAGCCGCTTGATGATCGGGCGAAAGGTCTTGTGTTCAAACCAGGAGACATTGACACTGGGCGGCATATCCCCGGTGGTGAGGTAAGTGTACCAGGCATTCTTGATCTCTTCCGGTGGAATTTTGGTGTGACTCATCACGGGTTGGAAATGGTGTATACGAAAATACGAATACCCAGACGGATCGCATGGATCACAATGACTGGAGTTTTGGGGACTAGGCGGACTACACAGGCGTGATGCAGAAGGATGGTTACCTGCCGTCCGGAGACGGCTTTGCACAGATTTTCCTGTAGAGCATAATACGTGATATTCGGTTGAAGCCTGGAGGCTTCAACCAGCATGATTCTGCTTTGTCGATGATTTCAATAGCGGGACACAATGGTTTTTGCTCACCGTTCACCACTCACTATTTTGTCCGGAGGCTTCAACCAGCATGATCTTACTTTTTCGGTGTCTTTGAAACTGGGACACAATGATTATTGCTCACCGCTCACTATTTTGCCCGGATGCTTTAATCAGTTTGATGGTAGCTAAAATGATGCAATATCTTTGATGTATCAAAAAAGCTTAAATATTTTACCATGAGAAAACTGATCATGTGGAACGTCATCACCCTTGACGGATACTTTGAGGGCCAGCAAAACTGGGATCTGTCCTTTCATCAAACGATCTGGGGACCGGAACTTGAACAACGAAGTATTAAACAATTAAAGGCCGCGGACTATCTTATATTCGGACGTGTGACTTATGAAGGCATGGCTGCTTACTGGACCAAAACAGAGGATGAAGGCGAAGTCACCGACCTGATGAATGCCATACCGAAAATTGTAATTTCCAGAACACTGCACTCTGCCGAATGGAATAATACAAGCATCATTCATGACAATGTGGCGGACGAAATCAGGAAACTCAAAGCGCAAAGCGGCAAGGACCTGTATGTATTCGGGAGCGCAAATCTCTCCGAGACATTGATCAATGAAGACCTCTTTGACGAATACCGTATCGGAATCGCACCGGTGATCCTGGGAAGCGGACGGCACCTTTTCAATCAAAATATCACACCAAGAAATTTAACCCTTATTGACACTCAGCCACTGGCTACCGGAGGAGTGGTTTTGACGTATTCAAAAATTTAAAATGGTGAAGTAAATTTATCCGGTGCAGCCTTAACTGATTTCATAATCCACCGACACAAATGAACATCCAGCAACAAATCGACGCCTACATCGCCAGTCAACCGGAACCAAAGCGCAGTGATATGCAAAGTCTGCATCGCACCATGCTGGAGCTCATGCCCGAAGGCAGACTGTGGTTTCTCGATGGAAAAGACGATAAAAACAAAGTCGTCTCGAATCCCAATATCGGCTACGGGCTGCACACCATTAAATACGCCGATGGTAAGACAAAGGAATTTTACCAGGTCGGGATCAGCGCCAATACCACCGGCATCTCGGTCTATATCTTTGGCATAGCAGACAAGACCTACCTGGCCAAAACATACGGAGACAAACTCGGCAAGGCCAGTGTGTCCGGGTATTGCATTAAATTTAAATCGTTGAAGGATATTCATATTGACATCCTGGAAACCGTGATACGTGATGCCATTGCACAGTCACAATAATCTCAGCGTGATAGAACACCGATTACCTGCCGTCCGGAGACGGCTTGGCACAGATATCTATTTAGAGACAGCTACGTGATATTCGGTTGAAGCCCGGAGGCTTCAACCAGCATGATTTTGCTTTCTAGATGATTAGGATGGCGGGACACGACAAACCTATAAACTCATAAACCTATAAACTTATAAACTCATAAACCCCTCATCTCCGAAGCCATCAATTAAATCCAACAATCCCTAAACCTTCTCCCCAAGCCTAACCCCTACTGTTAAATCAATCCTGGATATGTTTTCGGGTACACGCAGCCGCCCGGTGGATGAACTGCCGCCCTGTTTTACCGTTGCGGTAAGGATGTTGCCTATATAAAACGAAAACCGTACGAATGGTGAAACCGGCTTGCTCAGGGCAAAGTCATAGCCAATGTCCCAGTTAAATCCAAAATGGCTTCCAGTACCAGTGATCTTAGGTTCTACCCTGGTGACTTCCTTGTACCGCTGGTACCCAATTCCAACACCTAATGTGACTGCACGGGTAGAATCCGCATTCGGGAAATTGACATTCAACATGGGCGCGAAATAATGAATCATCTGCGTAGTCTTTAGATTAAAATAATTCGGATTCCCGTTGGGGTCTGTATCCACAATAAATTCCTGGGCGCAGGATGAGTAGAAAAGGGAATACTTTAATCCCAACCCAACCGTGTAGGTAAACGGAAAACGCAAGCCCATTCCAAAATTCCAGCCCGATTGCAGGGCGCGTGAATATGCCAGTGTCTCCTCGTCATAGTCAAGATTTTTTAAATTCGATATGCGCTTGCTCCACCCTGCCGAGAAAAGAAACGAAGTTGATGCCCCGACTCTTTGCATCCGTGCTTTCTTCACATGCTCCGCTGCTAATTCCTGGCGATGTTTTTCGATAGTCCTTTCTAGATTCTCAGCCAGGAATATGTCAATCTCACTAAAAGGAAAAAAGTCTTTTTTGTAATATACAACCCATATCAGTGGCACAAAGTCTTTCTTCACTTCTTCATACTCCAGATGAACATACCGGATATACTGCTCTTCCTTGATCTCCGTGATCTTGCAGTGGATGGAATCGCCTTTTGTAGTCACTATGAGATCCTGTGCCTCAGCCCTGTTAACAATTATGGCTGAAAGAAGAAACCACGCGCAGAATCGGAGAAAATGCAACGGGGATTTTGGAATGGTTTTTAGCGGCATGGGTTGAAATTATCACTCAAAATAAATAAAAGGGAGAAATGATTGAAGTGAAGATACGACGTGAGAGTAGATTGGTAGCTGCTGATAAGTCAAAGCCAGGCACAGAATTATTTAGAGTGGAAGGTGTGATGCAAGAGGATTTTAACCTGCCGTCCGGAGACGGCTTTCCACAGATATTTACATAGAGGCAGCTACGTGATATTCGGTTGAAGCCTGGAGGCTTCAACCAGCATGATTTTTCTATTTCGATGATTTCGATGGCGGGACATAACAATTATTACTCTCACCTTTCACTGCTCACTACTCACCTTCATGCCTGGAGGCTTCAACCAGCGTGATCATACTTTTTCGGTGACTTTTAAGCTGGGACACAATGATTATTGCTCACCGCTCACTGCATAAATCTATAATCTTATAAGCTTTATAAGCCTATAAGCTCTATAAACTCATAAACTCATAAACCCATAAACTCATAAACTCATAAACGTATAAACTCCTAAGCTCCTAAGCTCCTAAACCCCTAATCTTCTAAGCTTCTAAGCTCCTAATCTCCTAAACCCCCTCATTGTTGTATCATTACATAAGAAATGGAAAACAAACTGATCGCCTACTTCAACCGGATCATGCCCTTGACAGAGGAGGAATCGGAAGCCATTGCGGCGACGATGCTCATCAGGGATTTTCCGAAGGGAACCATTCTGCTTCGTGAAGGGGAAACATCCAAAGAAGCGTATTTCGTGCTGGATGGATGTGTGCGTCAGTATTATTTAGTGGACGGGGAAGAAAAAACAAACAACTTCTTTACGGAAGGCCAGTGGGTGGTGTCCATTAAAAGCATCAGCCAGGGTGTTCCTTCAGATCATTATCTGGCTTGCTCTACGGACACCAAGTTGGTCGTGGGCAACCGCCAGAAAGAAGATGATCTATACCACCGGTTTCCTCGCCTCGAGACCATTTCACGTAAAGTCATGGAAAACGTTTTTGCGGAACAACAGGAAATCATGGCCTCGTACCTGACCGATACGCCGGAACAGCGTTATCTGAAATTACAGACCGCCAGACCCGAACTGTTCCAGATCATTCCGCAATACCAGATCGCCAGTTATATCGGCGTCAAACCGGAATCGCTGAGCCGCATCCGGAAGCGGATCCTGGACAAATCGTAGCTGCGCTTAGCCTAACGCGATGGCGATGTTGCCCCTCTTGTGCCCCTTATCTACGTAAGTATGAGCGGCAACGATCTCCTCAAATGCATAGGTCTTGTCGATCACCGGTTTCAATTCCCCCTTTTCAACAAGGTCCCCTAAAAACCGGATATCCGCAGCGGTCTGGCTGATCACGCCAAACAATACTTTCTTCCTGTTCCACATTCCCTGTACCAAACCACTCAACATTTCAGACAGCATGGCCGCACCTAGTATGAGTGTTCCATGTGGCGTTAGTTTTTGCAAGCTGCCATTGATACTGATTTTATTGACCGTATCATAGATCACATCATACCGTTCCGGACCATCCTGCCAGTTTTGCTTTTTATAATCAATCACATGATCGGCACCCAGCGATTTCACAAGTTGCATATTGCCTGTGCTGCAAACACCTGTCACTTCCGCACCGAAATATTTCGCCAGTTGCACCGCTGCAGTACCTACAGCACCGGATGCACCGTAGATCAACACCTTTTGTCCGGGTTTAATGTTTGCCTTTTTAAGAAAATAGAGCGCTGTCGCACCTCCGAAAGGGATCACAGCCGCTTCATCGTGTGAAATATTTCCTGGCTTCAGCGCCAGTGTGCCTTCCTCCGGAAAACATTTGTATTCGGCATACGCACCAAACTTCATATCTGTGGAACCAAACACTTCATCACCGACGCGATAACGAGTGACCTTCTTTCCTATAGCCTCTACTCGTCCGGAGAATACACCTCCCAGTACGTTGATTCTTGGCTTGAACAATCCCACAAGGAAACGCATTGCGAAAGGATCCGCCTTGCGCATACGGACGTCACCGGAATTAACGGCGGTGGAAAAAATCCGGACGAGTATTTCATGATCTCCGGGAACAGGCTTAGCTACTTCCCTAAGCTCGAGGACGTCAGGTTGGCCATACTTTTCAAAAATTGCGACTTTCATTTTGATGTGATTTTGTTTGACGGGTCAAAGGTAAAGGGGTTGGCTACCGGGATTCATTGATTTGGGTTAAGAAAAAGAGTAACCGAGCAAGGTGATGGTTATTCCCTGCCGTCCGGAGACGGCTTGGCACAGATACTTACTTAGAGACAGCTACGTGATATTCGGTTGAAGCCTGGAGGCTTCAACCCGCATGATCTTACTTTTTTCGGTGCCTTAGTAGCCGGGGCACAATGATTATTGCTCACCTTTCACTGCTCACTGCCAAGTCTGGAGGCCTCAATTAGAATTAATCTTATAAACTCATAAACTCTATAAACTTATAAACCCTCAAAACCTTAACCTTCTAATCTCCTAAGCCCCTAAGCCCCTAACCTCCTAACCCCCTTAGACCCCTTCTAAATTCCTCCCATTGTACCCCTTTTCTGAACCCCAGGCCCTAACTTTGCATTTATACTTCCCTGCCTATCTTGCAGGTGATTTTAGACAGATCCTGTTATGAACTGGTTTACCCGTTTTCTCACCTCCTCGCTTGGCCAGAAGGTGATTATGAGCCTCACCGGCCTTTTTCTGATTCTCTTCCTGATAGTACACATGACCGGCAACCTGCAGTTGCTGGCAGACGACGGAGGCAAATCCTTCAATATCTACGCGGCTTTCATGTCGCACAACCCCCTGATCAAGGTCGTTTCGATCGGACTTTACGCCTTTATCCTGCTCCATTCGGTCCAGGGAATCCTGCTTGCCCGGGCCAACCGGATCGCCAAGGGATCGAAATACACAGGCGGAAAAGTGGCCGGGGCCACATGGGCCTCCAAAAACATGGCCCTGCTCGGCATCCTCATTTTTGCATTCCTGTGCTTCCATATGGGTGATTTTTGGGTCAAAATGAGATTTACGGACCAACTCACCATGGTTTCCTACCCCGGACATGACGAAGCTGTTCAGGATATCTATAGCCGGGTCAATGTAGCTTTCCAGGAAATATGGGTTGTAGCCCTCTATCTCATCGGTGTTTTTGCCCTCGCCATTCACCTCATCCATGGTTTCCAAAGCGCCTTTCAGACCCTGGGCATCAATCATAAAAAATACACTCCGCTCATCAATACGATCGGATGGATCTATACCATCCTGATCTGCGGCGGATTCGCGATCATGCCACTCTATCATTATTTCCTCAGATAATCACCGGTCGCTCACTATTCTTTCAACGCAAGCCAATACATCATCATGAAAATATTAGATGGCAAAGTTCCTCCCGGTCCTATCGACTCGAAATGGGAAAAATATAAAGCAAGCATGCCCCTTGTGGCTCCGAATAATAAACTTCGCCTCGAAGTGATTGTCGTCGGAACCGGTCTCGCGGGTGCCGCCGCTGCCGCATCGCTTGGCGAACTGGGCTACAATGTGAAGTGCTTTACGTTCCATGACAGCCCTCGCAGAGCACACAGTATCGCTGCTCAGGGTGGAATCAATGCCGCAAAAAATTATCAGAATGACGGCGACAGTGTGAGCCGTTTGTTCTATGATACGATCAAAGGCGGCGACTACCGCGCGCGTGAAGGCAACGTGCATCGCCTCGCTGAATGTTCAACCGCGATCATCGATCAGTGCGTTGCACAAGGTGTTCCTTTCGCGCGCGAATACGGAGGCCTGCTTGAAAACCGTTCCTTCGGTGGTGTGCAGGTGTCTCGTACTTTTTATGCCAGAGGACAGACGGGACAACAATTATTGCTAGGTGCATACCAGGCGCTCTCCCGGCAGATCGCACTCGGCACCGTGCAGATGTACAATCGTCATGAAATGATGGATGTCGTCATGGTGGATGGAAAAGCACGAGGCATCATCGCACGCAACCTGCTCACCGGCGAACTGGAACGTCATGCCGCCCATTGTGTCATTCTCGGAACAGGTGGCTATGGCAACGTATTCTACCTCTCCACCAATGCCATGGGTTGCAATGTATCCGCTGCCTGGCGTGCGGTCAAGCGCGGGGCGTATATGGCCAATCCATGCTTTACCCAGATCCACCCAACATGTATTCCGGTGAGTGGAGATTATCAGAGCAAACTTACGCTCATGTCCGAATCGCTCAGAAATGACGGTCGCGTTTGGGTGCCTAAACATAAAAATGATGTCGAAGCGATACGCGCCAAACGCATTTCGCCAAACGATATCAAGGAAGAGGACCGCGATTATTTCCTCGAGCGTCGTTACCCTGCTTTCGGAAACCTGGTACCTCGCGACGTTGCTTCCCGCGCCGCCAAAGTAGCGTGTGATGAAGGACATGGCGTCAACGCAACGGGCCTGGCGGTATATCTTGATTTTGCCAGCGCGATACAACGCTATGGAAAATCAGAAGCCAACAACCAGGGCAATCACAACCCGGATGCTGAAACGATTCGCAGACTCGGTGAAGCGAAAGTCGAAGAGTTGTACGGCAACCTCTTTGAGATGTACGAAAAAATCACGGGAGACAATCCATACAAGACCCCGATGATGATTTATCCTGCGGTACACTATACCATGGGCGGATTGTGGGTCGATTATAATCTGGAAACCAACATCCCGGGCTTATTTGCCCTTGGAGAATGCAACTTCTCCGACCACGGAGCCAATCGTCTTGGCGCAAGTGCATTGATGCAGGGCCTGGCAGATGGATACTTTGTGATCCCGTATACGATCGGCACCTTCCTCGCCAATGAGATCCGCACACCAAAATTCAATCCGAACAGCGATGAATTTGTGGCCACGGAAAAAGCCGTGGATGAGCGCATGAAGAAACTCATCAACATCAAGGGCAATGAATCCGTAGAAAATTATCACCGCAGACTCGGGAAGATCATGTGGGAATATTGCGGCATGGCCAGGAATGCGGAAGGATTGGAAAAGGCAAAAGGATTGATTCGTGAATTGCGTGAAGAATTTTATCGCAATGTTTTTGTCCCCGGATCAGATCGTGATTTCAATCCCGAACTGGAAAAAGCATATCGCGTGGCTGATTTCATGGAACTAGGGGAAATGATGGTCAATGACGCCCTCAATCGCAATGAATCCTGCGGCGGGCATTTCCGCGAAGAATATCAGTCCGGGGATGGCGAGGCTCAGCGCCGTGATGATGAATACGCTTATGTGGCCGCATGGGAATGGATGGATACCAACCAGCCCCCGGTGATGCACAAGGAACCTTTGAAGTTTGAATACATTGAATTAAAAACAAGATCATACAAATGATGATGTGTAGGGACAGGTCGCGACCTGTCCCTACACATCATCATTTGTAAAGACGCGATTCATCGCGTCTCCACAAACAAACACATCGTTATGAAATTAACCCTGCATATCTGGCGCCAGCGCCACGCCAATGATACCGGCACCTTTGAAACACACACGGTGACCGCCAATGAGCATATGTCCTTTCTGGAAATGCTCGACGTCCTTAACCAGGACCTGGTGGATCAGAAAAAGGAACCAGTGGCATTTGAACATGATTGCCGTGAAGGTATTTGTGGCGCCTGCAGTATGGTCATTAATGGCCGCCCGCATGGCCCTTTAGGTGGAACCACCACATGCCAGTTGCATATGCGTTTTTTCAAGGACGGCGATCATATATGGGTTGAACCCTTCCGCGCGAAAGCATTTCCGGTGATCCGTGACCTGGTGGTGGACCGCGGCGCTTTCGACCGGATCATACAGGCCGGTGGCTTCATTTCCGTCAACACTGGCCAGGCCGTAGATGGCAATACCATTCCCATTTCAAAAGACATAGCCTCCGCTTCCATGGATGCCGCACAGTGCATCGGATGTGGTGCCTGTGTCGCCGCCTGCCCCAACGGCAGCGCAATGCTGTTTACTGCTGCGAAGGCAGTTCACCTGGGACTCCTGCCACAAGGTGAGGTAGAAACTGACCGTCGGGTTCAAGCCATGGTGCATCAGCACGACAAGGAAGGTTTCGGCCGTTGTTCCAACACCTATGCCTGCGAAGCAGAATGTCCAAAGGAAATTTCCGTTGAAAATATCGCCCGCCTGAACCGGTGGTATCTCAAGAGCTCGATGACTAGCGGGGTTTGAGCATAGAGCATTATGCATTTTCCTGAGCGCATGCATCTTCATACCAAACCAAAACACATCAACTATGCGCTTTTTCGGAGGATTCATTGCTGTGGTAGGCATTCTGGCCATCGTTCTGCCCTATGTGGGCATGAATTTTATGTTTCTCAACTGGATCAATAACTGGGGACCGGGTGTAGCCTGGGGCATTAAGATCGGTATTGTAGTGGTCGGAGCGATCATGTATATCGCCGGAAAGCCGTCGGATGAAGAATAAGTGTTTTTGGAGCACGGATTCCCGCTCCAAAATAGACTTGCTATCTTACCGTATCAACGGTAAAAAGCTATGCAAATCAAATTCTGCGGCGCGGCGCGCCAGGTGACGGGCAGCAGCCATTTATTGACGCTGGACAATGGATTCAAGATCCTGCTCGATTGCGGGATGTTCCAGGGCAGATATGCGGATGATCTGGTCAGTAACAGTCAATTTCTGTTCAATCCCGGAGAAATCGACTGCGTCATACTCTCCCACGCACATATCGACCATTGCGGTCGGCTACCTAAACTGGTCAAGGATGGATTTAAAGGACCTATCCATGCCACCCATGCCACGCGCAGTCTGGCCACGATCATGTTGCTCGACAGCGCGCATATTCAGATGAAAGATGCGGCCTACTTCAATAAAAAAAATGAAGATCGAAGGACCGATGATGGCTACTTGATCAGGGAACCTTTGTATGATAATCATGATGTGGATAGCGCGATGCGATTATTTGTCGGATACAGTTATGACACCTGGTATAAGATCCATGACGATGTCCGTATTATGTATACCGATGCAGGCCATATCCTTGGTAGCGCATCCGTGACACTTGAGATCCGTGAAAACGGAAAGACGACCATGCTGGGCTTTACCGCTGACATCGGTCGTCCGAATCGTCCGATCCTGCGCGATCCCCAACCCATGCCTGAATGTGATTATCTCATCTGCGAGTCTACCTATGGAGACCGGGATCATGAATCGCTGCCCAACGAAATGGATCGTTTCCTGCGCATTATTCAGAAGACCTGTATTGAAAAACGTGGCAAACTAATTATCCCTGCATTCAGTGTCGGGCGCACGCAGGAAATTGTCTATCTCCTTGATCAGGCGCACACCGCCGGCAGACTCCCCAAAGTCAAAACATATGTCGATAGCCCGCTGGCCATCAATGCCACCGCTGTCTACGGTTCACATCCCGAATGTTTTGACAACGACCTTCACGAATACATGCTGATCGACAACAACCCATTTGGTTTCAATGATCTCACCTATATCCGCATGTCGGAAGAATCCAAGGCGCTCAATCACAAAAAGGACCCCTGCATCATCATTTCTTCCTCAGGCATGATGAATGCCGGACGGGTAAAACATCACCTGTTCAATAATATAGAAGATCCGCGTGCTACATTTCTGATCGTTGGCTATTGCACCCCCGACACCCCCGGAGGCAAACTGCGCAGCGGAGCCCCCGGACTCAAAATCTTCAATCAATACAGAGAAGTAAAAGCGGACGTTGAAATCATGGATTCCTTCTCTGCCCACGGGGACCGCGAAGAGATGAGAAACTTTATCACAAACCAAAAGAAAAAACTGAAAAAACTCTTCCTCGTCCATGGCGAATACGATACGCAACAAGCATGGAGATCCTATTTAAGTGAGAATGGATTTACGAATATTGAAATTCCGGCCCTGGGAGAATCTGTGCGATTGGGGTGATCAATCATCTGTGATCAGTGAGCAGTGATCAGTGACCGGCCTTGCATGACATTCTAAGCCGTAGCACTTAAACTGCGTCTCTGCGTCTCTGCGCGAAATAGCTGTACAATATTAACTGAGTCTCTACTCGGTGAGCAGTGATCGAACTTTGTAGAATTTACGATGCCACTAAATTCACCATGCGTCTTTCGTCTATAGTCTTTCGTCTACAGTCTTCTGTTAGTGCTCAGTAGTCTGTAATATCTTCTCCCTCGCAGACATTAGTTGTTCTGCCTTCTCCCGTATTACTGATCGTTCCCCATCGAGTAACTGCATTAACAAATCCAGTCGCTGCCGTGTGCCTGTGATATTGCCGAGCGATTTACTGATCTTTTGCTGGATAATATAATCTGTGATGATATTATCAAAAAAGACATCGGTAAAGCGGCCAAACTCCTCGATTTCCATATTGACCTCCAAGTCCCGGTCCTTGAAGACATCCTTGATTTCGTTGCCGAAACGAATCAAGGCGTGACGTGATTGATACGCCATCTGACGGGCATGATCAATATAGTTGTGCTTTGCATGACCACTACCATAACGCTTGCCTCCCCACATATCCCTCTGCCCCATCAATAACGCCTGGTGGAGACTATGCTCAGCGGAGCGCACAAACTCGAGTGCTTTCACGCCTGCCGTATGGGCTTCTTCCACTTCGACATGGTATCGTTGCAATGCATCCGATTGCGTGTGTATACCTCTCAAGGCCTGGGCGGCATCGCCATTCAACCGCATCAGTTCTTCCTCCCGCTGTTGCATCAGCGTTTTGATTTTGCCCTGTACGGCATCAATACTGGCTGACTTCTTGGATAAGAGATCTAATTCAAAGCGGATCAGTTCCACGGATTTGAATAACTCATTAAACTTTAGAGAAGCCCGAAGATATTCTTCACGTTCCTTTTCCAGTTTTTCCTCACGATCGCCCAAAAACTTTCTGAACATACTGGACAAGCCCTCACTTTCAAGCGCCTCCACATCCCGTTGTTCTTTACTCAGCGTACGCTCCATCAGTTCCAGTTCATGCTCTTCCTGGACCAGGCGCTCCTTGAGTTGTGCGGTGTGCGCGTTGACTTTGTTGATGCTCTCCAGTTCGCGGATCGCCTCCTGGAGTTGTTGAAATAGCTGGCTCATGACCTGCTAAAAGAAATTTGACGCAGAAAGTTCTCCGTCGTATCAATATCCGATGAATACACGCGATCTCCCGACAAAGCAGGAACGTGCAGACGATAAGCCATATGTTTTTCTTCGAGTCGCCTTGATGATTGAGCGGGCCTGCGATACTCTAACGCCTGGCAGGCAATCATCCATTCAATGGCCAATAACTTCCAGGTATTATTGGCAATTTCAAAAAGTTTGATCCCCGCATTCGCCGCCATACTGACATGATCTTCCTGTCCGGCGCTGGTGACAATCGAATCGGTCGATGCCGGATGTGTGAGGATTTTACTTCGATTGACAATGGCCGCTGCGGTGTACTGACAGATCATCATTCCGGATTCCAATCCCGCATTTTTTGCCAGGGTTGGAGGCAGTCCCCTTGTCCCACCTAATAGCAAATATGACCTGCG
>CAZYHJ010000018.1:13513-25797 GCA_964646645.1 uncultured Saprospiraceae bacterium
TCCTGGAGATGTTGCTTTTTCTGGTTGATGATTTCGCTGCCTTCCAGCCATTGGCGGATATTGGCTGCAGTTTCTATTTGACCCGTTTGCCGGCGAATCGTGTGTATGCCTTGATCCAACGGAGAAGGATGCGCATCAAAAGCATCCATCGACATTGCTGCACACATATCAGAGGCTTCAGAAAGTCGGGTGGCGTTGTTCAATGCATACACCAACCAGGCAAGAGAATATTGGGTGCCGTTGATGAGTGCCAGTCCTTCCTTGGCGTCGAGGGCAAGCGGTTCGAGTCCGGCTAAGGTGAGCGCGCGGGTGGCAGCCATTTGTTCCCGTTTGTATACCACTTCACCCTCACCAATCAGCGGCAGACAAAGATGAGCGAGCGGAGCCAGGTCACCCGAAGCCCCCAGCGAACCGACCATCGGCACGATCGGAAAGATCTGGTGATTATAAAGATCGAGTAATGCCTGCACCACTTCTCTGCGCACACCGGAATGTCCCTGGGCGAGACTGATAATTTTCAGCAGCAGGGTCAATCTCACAATGGCCTGAGGAGCGGCAGGTCCGACTCCGCACGCATGAGAGCGCAAAAGGTTGGTCTGAAGCTGTGTTAATTGATCCCCGGTGATGGAAACCTTGTAAAGCGCTCCAAAACCAGTATTGATTCCATAATACCGTTGATCATCCTTCCGGAGCAAACTTTCCAGCACCTCACGATTTCGGCTGACCTTCTGCCAAACTTCGTCTGTAAGCTTCAAAGTCGCATTAGTCATTTTCATAACCTCCTGCACCGTCAATGCTGACCCCTGGTATGTGTATTGATCCATGGCCCAAAATTAAACATACCCACGCCGCCTTGTTAATATGACTTATCGTTGCGTTAAATGCCGGTTAACAGGATGCACTCATGATATAATTAAAAATATATTATTGATTGATTAAAAATCATTTAATAATTAAATCCAAAGTTAGGGTTGATTATACTATGAAACTTTGAAATCCGTAACTACGTCTATGTTTCAGGAGGCAAGCCAATAAAACAAGTATTTTTGGCGTCTCTTAAGATATTCTATCATCAAACTCACTAAACAAATGAAGAAAATCACCTTTCTGCTGCTGTTAACCATGCTCGGTGCCGTGGCCACAATGCAGGCGCAACGTATCGCTATCGTGGATATCACCAAGGTATTGCAGGAAATGCCGGATTATCAGGCGGCTCAGGCTGAATTGGATAAAATCGCATCGGAATGGCGTCAGCAGATCGCGCTCGAATATGACCAGATCAAAGCCATGTACAATAAATATCAGGCCGAACAGGTCCTGTTGACCGAAGATGGTCGCAAGAAGAAGGAAGACGAGATCATGGAGCGTGAAAAGCAGGTCAGGGATCTTCAGAAAGAAAAATTTGGTCCGGAAGGGGCGTTGTTCAGGAAACGTCAGGACCTCGTCCAGCCAATACAGGAGCGCGTGTATGCCGCCATCCAGACCTATGCCGAGGACAGAGGCTTTGACTTCATCTTTGACAAAGGGGAAAGTTCAGGGCTGATCTTCTCCAATGCGGAGTATGACAAAACCGAGGATATCATCCGCGTGGTCAATAAATAAGGCCATTTCATTAGCTTTGCACACTTTTTTTAACCAACACTTGATTTAAACTACATGAAATCTATTCTCAGATACAGCCTGGCGACTCTTGTGGGAACCCTGCTCAGCCTTTCCGTCAGCGCTCAGAAATTTGGATATGTCAATTCCGGGGCGATCCTGGAAGCCATGCCTGCGGTAAAGGAAGCTGAATCCAACCTCGAAGCTCTAGGCAAGCAATTGCAGGCTAAGGGAGAAAAAATGATGCAGGATTTCCAGCTCAAATACCAGGACCTGGAGCGCAAAGTACAGGCCGGAGAAATCACGCCTAAGGACCAGGAAACCCAGACCGCAGAACTGGAAGCAGAGCGTAACAAAATCCTGGCCTATGATCAGGACATGCAAAAGCAACTGGCTGACAAACGCGATGCACTCCTTACTCCGATTCTCGATCAGGTAAAGGGCGCCATCACAGCCGTAGCAAAAGAAAACAGCTATACCTACATTTTTGACGGAAGTCCCGGAGTAGGTGTTATTCTCTACGCGGATGAAACTACAGATGTCACCAGCATGGTAAAAACGAAACTGGGTATTCAATAACCGCATTCAGAAAACTAAAATTAAAAGAGCCTGCAGATGACTGCAGGCTCTTTTTTTATTGCTTTTTCTTTGATGATTTTTTTGGAGGCGGTTCCGGATGACTTAATTTTTTATCCACGACTTCCTTATTTAAAAAGGCATTGAGTTTGTCAATCTCAAATGTGGATTCCATCTGGCCAAATGAATTGACCTTTATATCAAACCCTTCCAGCCCTTCGTGATAACTGGCTTTTGCAGGCAGATGGTCATCTGGTTTTTGCTTTTTCCTTGGCATTGTCAACCCAATTATTCTTTAAAATTAGAATTTATCCTCATTCAGATGTCACCCGCGCATGCTGAAGTTTTTAAACCGAAGGCACGTCTTGTCTTTTCCAAGGATTTCTGCTATCGCGAATACATCCGGACCCTGTGTAGTGCCCGTCAATGCGGCTCTGAGTAGCGGCATCACCACGCCCATTTTAATTCCGGAAGCCTGAATGACTTCCTTTGCCGCTGCTCCCATATTTTCATGCGTTGGCTGATCGATCCGTTCAACTGCATCCGCTATTTTCCGGATACCTTCGCCTGCTTCAGCAGTCCATTTTTTCGCAATCTCATCTTTATCAAACACAAGATCGTCCGTAAAGAAATAATAGCCTTGCGGAATGATTTCCTGCAATCGGTGCACACGAGGTTTTAGCAAATGAAACACGGATTGAAGAAGGGCTCTTTCGGGTTGAAAGTTGTGCTGACCCGCATGACTTCTCAGGCGTTCCTCTGCCTGTTCGAATGAAAGTTGCTGGACATACTGTTGATTAAACCAAAGTGCCTTGTCATAATCAAATCGTGCGCCACCCTTATGGATTCTCTCCGGATCAAATACAGCAATCAATTCCTCCAGGGAAAATATCTCTTGTTCGGTGCCCGGATTCCATCCTAAAAAGGCCAGAAAATTGATCACAGCTTCAGGTTCAAAACCATAGGTGTCGAATCCATCGATGGTTTCACCATCCGGCATATTGGCCCAACCGAGTGGAAACACCGGGAATCCAAATTTCTGGCCATCGCGCTTGCTGAGCTTGCCGTGTCCATCCGGTTTGAGGATGAGCGGCAGGTGAGAAAATGTGGGCATGGTAGCCTCCCATCCAAATGCCCTGTACAGAAGAACATGGTGTGCCGTACTGGGCAGCCATTCTTCTCCGCGGATGACATCAGTGATGGCCATGAGGTGATCATCTACGACATTGGCCAGATGGTACGTCGGATATCCATCTGCCTTCAGCAAAACCTTATCATCAAGTTCGGTGCTCTCAAACTCGACCACACCCCGAATTTTATCTGTGATCGTGATTGTTTCACCCGGATCGACCTTTAGGCGGATGGTGTAGGGCTGTCCTTCCCTGAGTAAGGTGCTGACCATTTCAGCGTCCAGACTCAGACTGTTTTTCATGTCCTTCCGGCTGGTGGCATCATACTTTGGCGTTGGAACGCCCTGGTCAGTGAGGCGCTGGCGCATTTTCTCCAGGTCTTCAGGCGTATCCCAGGCGTAATAGGCTTTTCCGGATTCTACCAACCTGAGGGCGTAGTCCTTGTACATCGTGATGCGGTCAGATTGCCGGTATGGGGCATATGGCCCTCCCTGCCTCGGACCTTCATCCGGAGTGAGTCCGAGCCAATCCAGGGCGCGGATGATATAATCTTCGGCCCCATCCACATAGCGGGTCTGGTCGGTATCCTCTATCCGGAGCACGAAACTCCCCCCGTTCTGGCGGGCGAGGAGGAAATTATAGAGGGCGGTTCGGATTCCGCCGATATGAAGCGCCCCTGTGGGACTTGGGGCAAACCTTAATCTGTTCATATTTAGTCCTTACTTTTGCACCGGCTTTTTAGGAAAAACAAGGGTTTTCACTTAAAAATGCCTGTTTTTCAATGGAAAATGCAGCGAATGGGTAACCTTTTACGTTCTGCAAACATTTAGTATACGTTTTCAAAACGAATCTGGGCAAAGATAGCCTTTCCATGAACCATCCCCTTCGCTGATCCTAATCCTATGTACTTAGTCCACACTCCTCAATACGTCCAGGCACTTTTTCCGGGCCTGATCTGGAAAATGTCCGGGCAACAAAAGGCCCTTTACCTGACGTTTGATGACGGTCCGATTCCTGAGGTGACGCCATGGGTGCTGGATATGCTGAGAGCATTTCAAGCCAAGGCGACTTTCTTTTGCGTAGGGGATAATGTCCGAAAACATCCCGATATCTTCGATATGGTGCTTGAAGACGGTCATTCGGTTGGCAACCATACCCATAACCACCTTTCAGGTTGGGCAAGCGAAAATATTTCCTACTTCCATAATATCCGGCATTGTGCCCGGGTAGTGCCTTCCAATCTGTTCCGGCCGCCATATGGCAAAATGAAGCCAAGCCAGGTGCAATTCCTTCAGCGTCATTATCGCATAATCATGTGGGATGTGCTGAGCGGTGATTTTGATCGTGATCTCACTCCACAGGCCTGTTCGCAAAACGTGATCAACAATGCAGGACCAGGCTCCATCATCGTGTTTCACGACAGCCTGAAAGCCGAAGCTAATCTTCGGTATGCGTTGCCAAAAGTGCTGGAACATTTCAGCAGTCTTGGCTATACCTTCCAGGGTCTGCCTCAATTGGCGCCTGCCGTGGCTGAGCCGAGCTTCAGCGTAGCCGTTTAAGAATTTTCTTCCGCTCGTCTGGAGACAAGCGGCATATTGAGTTTAAGTCTGGAGACTTAAACTGGCTACGCCGTTTTTAATGCGCCAAGGTAAAAATCAGTAAATCAGAAAATGAATGTGGGTTTAAGTCTCTGACTTAAACCTCATATTCTGCTCGTCTCCTGACGAGCGTTAAAAAATACTACTTCTACAGTATGGCTCTGCCGTGGTACCAATCAAGATGAACCAGCGGATGAAGCAGTGGCAACACTTCAGCAGTAATTTTCCCTGCTCCCATTACCTCCCCTTTAAACAGCCCCTTCATCTCCAGGATACGCTGCACACCATCAATGGCCCTTACAGCTCCACCTGAAGTAAGTATCGTATCAATCTGAGGAAATTGATTCAACCATTCTATTTCATTTTCAAGGTCCGCAACTTCATCAATGGCTTTGTGAAAGGTGACAGGTAATGGATCGGCCTGGCGCAGTAAGGTGATCATCGCTTCCTTATCAATCGCATTTCCTTTTAGCACGCCAAAAACAAATCCTTCAACAGGAAGGTGCTTCAATGATTCAATGGCATCCATCATTTTTTGGAACACATGTTCATCCGCTTCATATCCTGTCTCGGTCTCACGGACCATGATGCGAACAGGAATCGTCAGTTGCTCACACAATGACAAGGCCAGATCAACATCGGGTGTCATGCCCTCCGTTTCCAATCTGATGCACAATTCCACACGGTCTGCCCCTTGCGCCTGTGCATCCAATGCCTGTGCCAGTGAAGTCACACAGGCTTCAAGTTGATACTCCTCCATGCTGATGTCTTACTTAGACCAGATATTGTATTTCAGGATACAGTAAATCGCCCTAAAACCATCTTTCCATCCGATCTTCTTGCCTTCCGCATACGTACGACCGTAATAGGAGATGCCCACTTCATAAATCCGCACCCCGGGTACACGGGATATTTTGGCTGTGACTTCCGGTTCAAAGCCAAACCGATTTTCCTTCAATCGAAGTTGTTTGACGATATCCGACCTGAATAATTTATAACAGGTCTCCATATCCGTAAGATTGAGATTGGTAAAAATATTGGAGATATTTGTCAGGAAGCGATTGCCGATCGAATGCCAGTAAAACAAAATGCGATGCGGTTTTCCTCCCATAAATCGACTGCCATATACTACATCCGCAAATCCCTTGATCACCGGCGCAAGGAGCACATTGTACTCCTCAGGATCGTATTCCAGATCAGCGTCTTGTATGATGGTATATTCCCCGGTGGCAAACTGAATACCGGAATGTAATGCAGCACCTTTACCCTTATTGACCTCATGGGCGAGGTAGCGCATAGGAAACTCCGGATGGCTGGCCTGGTAGTTCTTAATCGCTCCTTCCGTATTGTCCTTTGAACAATCATTGACCAGAATGACCTCTTTGTGCCAACCATCAGGCAGTGTCACCTGCCGGACCTTGTCAAGGATGAAATGGATGGTGCGCTCTTCGTTGTACGCGGGAATGACTATGGATAGTGTTGGCAAGAAACAAGGTATTTAATGATCAATGCGGGCGCTAAAATAGGTCAGATTTACCTATCTGAAGGCTGTAGGGCGTCTATCCGGGGATTCATGATCCTAAACCACAGCGGGGGCACCAGGGCCAGAATAATCGACATCGGATAACCAAAAGGCAACTGGGGACTTCGATCCAGATGTCTTAGGGTTTGATATTTCCGGGAGGTCTGATAGTGATGGTCTGCATGTCTGACCAATTCGAAAAGCATAATTCGACCGAGTTCGTGATTGGAATTCCATGAATGTTGCTCCGTCATTGGCTCGTATCTTCCGGAGGCCAGTTTTCCACGAACCAGCCCATAATGTTCTATGTAATTGACCGCTTCCAGGGCCAGTATGCCGATTAGAGCCGCCAATAAATAAGACAGTAACCCGCTCCATCCGGCGACATATACGACAATACTCAACAACAGCAGTTGTCCTGCATGCCCCCAGAAAACTTCATGCATCCAGGTCGGGCGGCCTTTGGTCTCCAGCATTTTGCGGCCGATCGCCCATGCATTGATATAACCATGAAAAATACTTCGCACAAAAAACGGATATACGGCTTCACCCTTACGTGCTGTTGCAGGGTCCTCCGGAGTACCTACCTTGAGATGATGCCCATAGTTATGTTCAAGTGTAAAATGATTGTACAACGTGGGAAGCAGGAGTAACCTGGCCATCCACTGATCAAATTTTCCCTCGCGATGCCCCAATTCGTGCGCCACATTAATGCCGCATACCCCCAGCAAAATGCCGACGTTGATCACAGAAAGTACGGTTTCCGACGTTGTCATTTCCCCATTTCCAAGCAACCAGACGAAATAGCCCGCAATCAAATACAAGGCCGGGACATTGAGGTAGAGCAGATAATCGAAAAACGGGATTCTGGCCTTTTGCTTCAGCGATTCTTCTGATTCGGGCCGGGGGGAGGCTGGAACAAACAATTCGAACAAAGGGACGATCAGAAAACCGATGTACAAAGCTCCTCCTGAGGCCCAGCCTCCAAACCAAAGCCCGGCAAATGAGGCCAGGGGAACCAAATACGCTGCGAGATATCTTAAATCACCAAACTTCATAACCGTTATCTTTGCCCTTCAAAATTAGGCATTCAATAAGACACAATGAGCACTGAATATATTCCCATGGTAGTCAGGGAGATCCGCAAGGAAACCGAGGATGCAGTATCCGTCCTTATGGACTACCCTGAGGCCCACAGAGAAAAACTTCATTTCAAACCCGGACAGTATATCACCATTTGCTGGATGGATGGGGATAAAGAATTGCGCCGATCTTACTCTATTTGTTCCGTGCCGGATGATCCCTACCTGGCTTTTGCGGTCAAGGAAGTTGAAGGCGGAAAAATATCACCATTGCTCTGCCGTAAACTCCAACAAGGTGATACGCTGCAGATTCTCCCCCCTGAAGGCCGGTTTACGGCTGAGTTTGGGCAGGATCAGAAAAGAAACCTTTACCTCATCGGGGCCGGCAGCGGTATTACACCACTGATGTCGATAGCCCGCTTTGTGCTTGAAAAAGAGCCTAAAAGTTCTGTGGTATTGCTTTACGGCAGCCGCATGGAATCGCAAATTATTTTCCGCGAGACGCTGGATAAAATGGTCCGGCAATACCAAAACCAGTTTTTTGTATACCATACCTTGTCTAAACCGGATGGCGGCGGCTTGTCTATTGTTAAGTCATTGTTTGGTAAAAAGAAATCCGACTGGCAAGGATTGCGAGGCCGCATCAGTCCGGGCCATCTGCAGGATATGCTTAAAAATCATCCCATGACCAACCGTAATGATTTGTTTTTCATTTGTGGTCCGGGTGATTTTATAGAAATGGCAGATAAGGCCTTGATCAAAGCCGGCATACAAGAGGACGCCATCAAGAAGGAATACTTTACTCCTGCGCACGGTGATCATCATGTCGGTCCAAAAGGAAAAGCATCCAAGTCAAAAACTCGTCATGCCCATGTCAAGATTCACCTGCGTGGTCAACTCATTGAATTGGACGTCACTGACAAATCTATCCTGGATACTATGCTGGATAAGGGCTATGATGCCCCATACTCCTGTCACAGCGGTGCATGTGCCACATGCATGGCCAAAGTCATCAGCGGTGAAGTGGAAATGGATGCTTGTTTTGCGCTCAGTGATAAAGAAGTAGCCAACGGTTATATTCTCTCCTGTCAGGCTCGTCCGTTGACGGATGAGGTGGAGATCACCTATGATGAATAGTTGACTAAACGTCAGCTAAGGGCAACTTTTGGTTTGGGTAATGCGGCCCGGAATCGCTCTACCACTTTTTCATAATAGGCTTCATATTGTGGTAAAACAATACTGATATCAAATTTCTTTGCTTGTTCGAGCGCATGGATCCGATATGACTTCAGCATATCCTCATCCTGAAGCAGGGTCAAAGCGTGTTCAGCCATGGACTCATAATCCCCTACATCTGCAAGGCATCCGGTCACTCCATGGATATTGACTTCCGGCAAGCCACCCGCGTTGGATGAAATCACAGGTACCTGGCACGCCATGGCTTCAAGTGCAGCCAGACCAAAACTCTCATTGGAGGAAGGGATCAGAAACAAATCTGCTACCGCCAGAATTTCTTCAATGGCATCCTGCTTTCCTAAAAACCTTACATGCTCAAATAATCCCAACTCGCGCGTCATTCTTTCAAGCCTGGGACGTTCAGGTCCATCACCGACTAAGAGTAATTTGGAAGGCACTTTCTTCTGAATGATTTCGAAGGCCTTGATGGCGTCTTCAATCCTTTTGACTTTTCTGAAATTACTGGTATGGACCAGGATCTTTTCGCCTTCAGGAGCGATGGCTTTACGGAAATGTTCTTTATTGAGTCGGCTGAAACGCGAAAAATCAATAAAGTTGTAGATCACTTCGATCTCCTTTTTGATTTTTAATTGTTCGCAAGTCTGTTGACGAAGATGTTGCGAAACCGCAGTCACGCCATCGCTTTTATTGATACTAAAAGCCACCACGGGGGCAAAGGAGCGGTCACTTCCCACAAGCGTGATATCCGTACCGTGGAGTGTAGTGATCACCGGAATTAAAATGCCCTCATCGGCCAGAATTTGTTTGGCAAGAAATGCCACAGTTGCATGTGGAATAGCATAATGGACATGGAGTAAATCCAGTTTTTCATATTTCACCACATCCACCAGTTTGCTGGTCAGGGTCGTATCATACGGGGTATAGTCAAAGAGCGGGTATTCCTCCGTATTCACCTCATGAAAAAAGACATTCTCCTGATAGTGCGTCAGGCGGACCGGCCTTTTATACGTGATAAAATGAATCTGGTGCCCCTTTGCGGCCAGGGCAAGGCCCAATTCTGTAGCTACGACACCACTACCTCCATATGTTGGATAACAAACTATTCCAATACGCATCTGCCTGACAATTAAAGTTTCAGCCCGTTTCACGGAAAAGAACAAACCGTTAAAACAAAATTCCGGTCCCTGATGTTTCCAAATCGGCCCGGAATAAAAATAACACCGTATAATCGCATTTCCTAAATCCAGCCGTGGGCATATACAGCATCAGTGATCTGGCCGAACTTGCAGGCATCAAACCTCATACCCTCAGGGTATGGGAAAAGCGCTATGGCCTGCTCAAACCCCAACGTACAGATTCCAATATCCGGTATTACCTGGACACGGATCTTAAAACGCTGATGCTGGTCGTCAACCTCTATAATCAAGGCATAAAGATTTCAAGGATCGCTGAAATGTCTCCGGAAGAGATGGAGACAGAAAACAGGAAATTGTCCGAAGGGAACCAGGATGATGAAGCATTGCTCCTTCAACGTCTCGCTGCACTGGATATCCCCGGGATGGACCAGATCCTGGATCGGAACATCCGTCAGAAAGGGTTTGACAGCACCCTGATCCAACTGATCCTGCCGATGCTCGATCAGATGGAGCTCATGTGGCTATCGGGAAATATTGAAGAAGCTCATGAGGCCTGTTTCCGCGAACTCATCAAACGAAAAACCAACAGAGAGATTGATAGCCTGGAAAACAACCTGAGAGGGCCAGGCATCATCATGTTCCTTCCACCCGGCAACCAACAGGAGTTGAGTCACTTGTTTATGCATTATTTCCTCCGCAAAAACAACCTGGCCGTGACGGACATGGGGTGCAATATTTCTCCATCCTGTGCCGAGTATGTGTTGAGGAATACAAAAGCAGAATGCGTGCTCATCGTCAACGCGGATCCGGTACACTGGCAGTTTGGAAATATGGTCGATGATCTCGTCAAACGCACATCGCTCCCGATTGTCATTTCAGGCCGTGCTGCGGATGAAGATTGGAGTCGATTTGGAGGTCAGGTGATCGTGCTGGACACCATCGATGAGACGATCCGGTTTGTGAGCCGGCTCAAAGAAAATTTGCAAAATCATTTATCCTGATATCATCAATCAAACAGTACAACTATGAAACAACTCTTTTTATTCGCGATGCTGCTGACCACCCTGAGTCTGGTATCATGCAAATCCAAAGGCACTGAAGAAACCACAGCCACCGAAACCTCTGCAGCTACCACGGGACCCGGCGAAACATTTCTCATTGACATTCCACGAAGTGAATTAAAATGGAATGCATACAAACCTACCGGAAGCCATCATGGGATCATCCCCATCAGCGCGGGAAAAATCAATGTAGCTGACGGCTTGATTATGAGTGGGACGATTGAATTCAATATCGCCGGTATTGAAGTAAGAGATCTCGAGGGAGAATACAAAGAGAAACTGGAAGGTCACCTGAGGGGAACTGTTCCCGGCAAGGAGGATGACTTTTTAAATGTGCAGAAATATCCGAATGCCTCATTTACGATCACCGGTTCGACCAAGCTTGAAAATGACCCACTGGGCACGCACATGATCAATGGCGATCTGACCATCCGGGATATCACAAAGCCTGTAAGTTTCAAAGCGAAGGTTGACCTTGCGAGTGGAAATGCGCTTAAGGCCACCGCAGAACCTTTTGTGATCGATCGCTCACAATGGGAGATCAAATTCAAATCGAAAAAATTCTTTGACGACCTCAAGGATGACTTTATCAACGATGAAGTGAAACTTGAACTGACAATTGGCGCACTCAAAGCAGCCGAATAAAAAAGAAGAAAGGGAGTGAACATATCATCACTCCCTTTTTTATTTTGCCTCATGCCATAAAAGCGCGAGGATCGTTTTTGCGTCTCCTGGATCCTGCTGCGCGATCCATTCCATCTTTGAGGATCGGGGCACCCATACGAGTTCGATATCTTCATCTTCATCCGGCAATCCTCCGCCGTTGTGCAATTTCGTTGACTCATCGACTTCCGCATAGTAGAGTGCTATGCGTTCGCTCATGATCCCGGGGGATACATAGAAATTCATGACCCGTTCAAATGTCTTTGGCGTGTATCCGATTTCTTCCACCAATTCTCTTCGGGCCGCGCCTTCCTCATCTTCTCCCGGTGCGATGCCTCCGGCAACAATTTCGGTCAGCCATGGATTGACTCCATGATGTGTCGGCGGATATCGCATCTGTCGCACCAGGATATACGCATCCCGTTCCAGATGATAGACCAATACGCCAACGGCATCCCATTTTGAAAAACTATACCGGGTCACTTCAGGGGACATGGTTCCGTCATATTTCTCAAACTGGAGTCTGGCCCTCCGTACTTCAAAGAATTCGTCGAAAAGGGTTTCTTCGGTGTGTTTGATGATCTGCATGAGTTGAATCTGTGTAAGGGGTAAGATAGTAAGAAGGTAAGACAGTAAGAGCCCCAGAGGGGCGATCGATATTTTGCCGGGGGTTTTAACCTCCGGCATGGAGAAGGATTATTGCACTGGCAAAGAGGAAGA
>CAZYHJ010000018.1:25897-32603 GCA_964646645.1 uncultured Saprospiraceae bacterium
CGGGGGTTTTAACCTCCGGCATGGAGAAGGATTATTGCACTGGCAAAGAGGAAGACAGTAAGAAGGTAAGACAGTAAGAGCCCCAGAGGGCGATCGATATTTTGCCGGGGGTTTTAACCTCCGGCATGGAGAAGGATTATTGCACTGGCAAAGAGGAAGACAGTAAGAAGGTAAGACAGTAAGAAAGGCAAAGGGGCGGAAAGGCTAAAAAAACCTATTCCATAAAAAAGTGTTAGGTTGGTCACATGGCATTAGGGAGAGAATTTCCACCTGAAATGGGTGCAAAGCCTAAACAAGGATTTGCGGAGAGCCTTCAGTCACTGAAGCTGATCATCCCGTTTTTCAGGATGATCTGGAGCACATCCCCTACCCTCACACTCTCCAATATCATCCTTCGACTTTTCAAGGCGGCAATCCCGCTGGGGCAACTGTATGTCGGAAAACTGATCATTGATGAAGTAATCAGGCTAATAAGCGCAGACCAAAAAGATTTTGAAATGCTTTGGTGGTGGCTCGGTTTTGAATTGGGACTGGCGATTTTGTCCGAGGTCTTCAATCGGATGATCAGCCTGACAGACGCCTTACTCGGTGATTTGTATGCCAATCATTCGTCTGTCGAACTGATGCACAAAGCCGCGACGCTTGATCTCGCCATGTTTGAGGACAGCGAGTTTTATGATAAACTCGAGCGGGCGCGCAGGCAGACTACCGGCCGGGTGGTCCTCATGTCGATGGTACTGAGTCAGCTGCAGGATTTAATTACCATATTTTTTCTCGGAGCGGGCCTGGTCGTTTTTGAACCCTGGTTGATCCTCATTCTCTTTATTGCCGTACTGCCTTCGTTTTTTAGTGAAGCTTATTTTTCAAGATCGAGTTATTCCCTGGTGCGCAGCTGGACCCCACAGCGCCGCGAACTGGATTATCTCCGATACATCGGTGCCAGTGTGGAAACGGCCAAGGAAGTGAAAGTCTTCGGTCTGGATACTTTCCTGACCAGACGTTTTGGAAAGATCGCCGCAGAATATTATAAGGCAAATAAAAGTATTGCGATCAAGCGAACGATATGGGGTGCCGTTCTTCAGGTGCTGAGTGTATTGGCTTATTACGGTGCATACCTACTCATCATCCTTCGTACAGTTGCGGGCGCACTCACGGTTGGGGATATGACTTTTCTTTCCGGTTCATTCAACCGATTACAAAATCAACTCCAGAACCTGCTGTCCACATTTACACGAATCACAGAATCCGCACTATATCTGCAGGACTATTTCGATTTCCTCGCCATTGAGCCTTCTATTCGTGACACAGCGGAAGCAAGAGAAGCCCCTGATACCATCCGTAAAGGAATCAAGTTTGAAAATGTAGGATTTAAATACCCCGGCACAGATATCTGGGCCATCCGACATATTTCCTTTACCCTTCAACCAGGCGAAAAACTTGCCCTGGTAGGTGAAAACGGAGCAGGAAAAACTACGCTGGTCAAATTGCTGGCCCGAATGTATGATCCCGCAGAAGGGAGCATCACGATCGATGGTGAAGATATCCGTCAATTCACGATAAAATCCTACCGCAAACTCATCGGAGTGATTTTCCAGGATTATGTCCGCTTTAGTTTTGTGGCCGCTGAAAATATTGCCGTTGGTCAGATCGAGGCAGCAGCCAACAAGGATCAGGTAGAAAATGCCGCTCAAAAAAGTCTGGCGGACCCCGTGATACGAAAACTACCCGAGGGGTATAATCAAATGCTGGGGAAACGATTTGCTGAAGGCATTGATCTATCCGGTGGAGAGTGGCAGAAAATCGCGCTCGCCAGAGCTTATATGCGCGATGCCCAGATTGTGATTCTTGATGAACCCACGGCAGCATTGGATGCACGGGCAGAATATGAGGTATTCAAAAGATTCTCTGAATTGACACAAGGCAAAACAGCCGTGATTATCTCTCATCGCTTTAGTACGGTACGTATGGCGGACCGAATCCTTGTGCTCAAAAACGGCACCATGCTGGAACTCGGCACGCACGAGGAACTCCTCGGGCAAAATGGTCTCTATGCAGAATTATTTAATCTGCAGGCCCAGGGCTATCAATAAAAAAGGGGTGATTTTCGCACCCCTCTATTTTATTCGATACTGAGATCTCCGTAATTCATTCTGGTGGTGACGATGCCCCCTCCTGAACCGCGATATCCCTTCAGGGTAATACTTCCAGTCCGCTGAATTTCCTCTGTGACTTTGAGATCCCGATGATGCACGCCGCAATAATTATTCTGGGCATCAACCGTAAATGAGGCCCCGGGTTGAAATCTCAGTACGACCCCTGTGTATGCGGTATTGATATCAAGTTTAGTGAAGCCAGGCGCAATATTGCTGACTTGCAAATCACCATACCGCATATCAAAGTGCCCCTGCTGGCTGAGCCCTCCAATCTTCCAACCTGAATAAGCAGATTCCATATCAATCGTCTTTACGCGATCGATGACCACATCGTCATACTTGCCATTGTAGACCATTTCGTCAATATCCATAGCCCTGAA
This sequence comes from uncultured Saprospiraceae bacterium, assembly GCA_964646645.1. GTDB lineage: Bacteria > Bacteroidota > Bacteroidia > Chitinophagales > Saprospiraceae > Opimibacter. The sequence goes on from CAZYHJ010000018.1 coordinate 28,431, forward strand.
ATCTGCATAAGCGGTGGTGATATTAGCTCTTGTCGCCGAACCCATGCTGAGGTCGGTGTACTTCATATCGACATCGATCGACTGGGCATCTTCCATATCCAGATCGGAGTAGCTCATGATCATCTCCCCGTTCTGAATACGGGAGATGGCACCATTGCTGTAAGCCATTTCGAGACTCAGCATCGCATTGATATCCCCGAGGCGCAAGTCACCATAACTAAGATCAATGGTGAGCTTCCTGTTGGTGCTTTCGACAAAGATGCTCCCATACTTTTGTCGCAGATCTAAAAATATATCCGCGGGTACCAGAATATTGTAATTGATTTCCATCTCCGCATTGCCCGAATCAAACCAGGACATCCAGCTTGAAGAAGATTCGATGCGGGTCACTGCTTCCACATGATTGTTTCCTTCATCAAAATCTACTGTGATGCGGTCAAGCGTTTCCTGTGCTTTCTTCAGGCTTCCTGACCTTGCTTTGATCACCACATCGATAGTGATCTTGTTTGCATCACCGATGGCGACATCAATTTTTCCGTAGCGGTTATCCACCACCATGTTTCCTTCGGGGCGAATGGAAAATACTTTGTTGATTCTTTTCTCTACCTCAGTCTTCTCTGCAAAAGCCGAAAATGTAACTGTGAGGAAAAGAAGGATAAGACTACATTTCAGATGACTTTGATTCATTGTTCTGATATTTATCTACACGATTTAAAACTTTTTCCATGATGCCGAGTTTTTGCTGCTGATGCCGGATCATGGCATTCAGCAATAATTCGGCATTTGCATTTGGATCCTCAAGCAACTGCTTCCGTAATTCCTGGTACACTTCATCGAGCACCTGGATATCATTGAGTACTTCATCGCCCACGGGAAGTGTTTTCACTTTTTCCATTTGGCTGGCGATGCGTGCTTCATAATATTTTTCCGCCTCCAGGTATTCTTCCCAACCTGCGATATTCGGCTTGTCCTGGGTTTTGATTCCCGTAATATATCCTGTGGCGATCAGGAGAAGGGCGCTGGCCGCAATGGCGGTCCACTTCCATAGACGGTGGACCCGATCTTCTTTAGGCGCAATACGACCCCAAACGCCGGAAGGCGCTTTCAGATCATCAAATGATGATTTGTTGGTTCGTATAAATGTTTCAAGACGGTCGCCTTTTTTCATTGCGTTATTATTTGATGCATTGATCTTTTTCTGTCGGGCAAAAGTTGTTTTACCCTTACAGTAATTCGTTGTTTTGCCCCTACAGCAATTCACGCAACCGGGCCTTAGCACGGCTGTATTGAGATTTTGATCCGGTTTCCTGGATGCCGAGAATGTCGGCGATCTCGCTGTGATCATATCCTTCGATCAGATACAGGGTCAAAACCTGTCGATATCCGTCCGGCAATTTCATGATGGCGTTTTTAACTTTCGCCACTTCGTATGTGATGTGTTCGTGATCATCCTTTTCTGATTCATCTGCCCATGATGCGGAATCATCGATTTCTTCAAAAATGATCCTGCGTTTCTTATAGACATTGAGGCAATGATTAATGACAATTCGCTTGATCCATGCCCCAAGACTTGATTCTCCCCTGAAGGAATCGAGTCTTCTGAAGATATCTATGAAGGACTCCTGCAAGGCATCCTCGGCGTCTGCTTCCTGGCCCAGCATCCGGTGACATACATTATACATGGCATCACAATACCTCTTGTACAAGGTGTGCTGCGCATGTCTGTCATTTTTGAGACAGCGTGTGACTAAGGCGGATTCCGCTTCAGAATACATCAGGTTTGTCGCGTCTTGATGGTTGGATAAAGGACAATTCTCCCGTACGTAGGTTGCATGGGACAAACAATTAAAGCTGAATACCCCTAAATTTATCGTGCTATGACTACAAAAACAAAGATACTGGCCGGAATAGGACAGGAGCATTATGCCTCCCGCATCTCGATGAGAGGGCATGTCATCACCGCAGACGAACCGCTTTCCAATGGTGGTAAAGACCTGGGGCCAACACCTACCGAACTACTGTTAAGCGCCTTGGCCTCCTGTACTGCATCCACCCTAAGGATGTATGCGGACAAAAAAGGCTGGGATGTCGACAGGATTGATTTGGAGGTATCAATTCACATTGAAAAAAACGAAACCGGCCAGGTTTCCAATATCGAAACCCAGATTGCCATCAGCGGACAGGTTACCGCAGATCAAAAAGAACGTATGCTGGAGATCGCCCGAAAATGCCCGTTATACAGGCTGCTGACCAATCCGCTCAATATCTCCTCAACCCTTATAGATGAGCTGGTGATTTAACCCCATATTTTTCGTTTGTGGTATGACCGGCAGGGCATTATCTTTGCGGCTTATATCAACTGAATTTAACCTTCTTATTATCAACTACCTAAACATGAAAATTTCCCATTTTTTTTGGTTTCTCCTCATCAGCGCTTCCCTGACAGCAGTAGCCTGCAAGGACAATAAAGACACTACGGCCGAAACTCCAGCCACAGAAGGAGAGGCTACCTCTCCGGGCGATGCCATTACTATTGATCCTGCTGCCACAGGCAATGCAGGTACTCAGGCCTCTTCAGGCAGTGGCAGCGAACCACATTACAAATGCTCCAAACCCGGTTGTACAGGCAGCGGTGCCGCACAGGGAAAATGTCCGGTTTGCGGCACAGATCTCGTCCACAATCAGGCTTTCCACGCACAGAGCCAATTGGCCAGCCCGGGAACTGCACCTGATAATGCGATACAAGTGGCTCCTTCAGGGGACAAGAATGCACAACCTAGCCAACCGGTGCAACAGGGCCAACCAGTTGCTCAAAACGCTAAAGGCGAATACCATTACACCTGCTCAAAGGGTCATCCTGGTGCAGCTATGGCAGGTAATTGTTCAAAATGCGGTGAAGCCCTCACGCACAACCAAAAATTCCACCAGGAGTAATCAAACCTTCTGACTAGAAACAAAAAAAGCAGTCCGTCCGGACTGCTTTTTTTGTTTCTCATTGTGTTTACTTACCCATTTACATCTTACTAAACTTTGCAGGATACCATTGGCCTTTACTTTGCACCCAGAGGAAATATAATCCGGGAGCAAGATGTTGTATATCCAATTCCCTTTCACCTGTTTGTTCTTCTTTCAGATGGATGACCTGGCCATCCAGACTCAGCAGTCTCATGTTCTCAATCGCTCCATCAAACCCGATGTTAAGTACATCATGGACTGGATTTGGATATACCACAAGTGAAAGCTGCAATGTATTTGGCTCCGTTCCTACCACAGGGGTATCCTTCAATTCCACTATTGGCTTGATAGTGATGCCCTCCTTAATCAATGCGGTTCCAGTCAATTTGGAGATTTTGACCTGATCTATATAAATCTGGTCGCTGTCATCACTGGCATCACATTGTATCCTGAATTTACCATTTGAAGTCGGTACAAATCCAGGCACATTCACCGTGGCCACATAAAAGACATTATTTTCAAAATGAGTTCCTTTGATGATCTGGCCCACAGTGACCCAGGCATTGGATCCATTCTTATACCTCACCCAAAAATCCTCGCCGGTCTCGACCCCAACCGCCTTGAAATAAAACTCAATTTCAAAACCAGTGGCATCGGACAGATTGAACCCTGGTGAAGTCATCGCAGATTGCGTCGTTGAGTTATCAGCCAAACGGATGGAATAGCTTCCTTCCCAGGAGTTTGTACTGTTGACCCTGGTGGCATCTACTCCGCCATCTACCCAGCTATCCCAGCCGGTTTCAAAATAACTGGCCAGTAAGATGACTTCTCCGCCTGGAGGAGGGGGACATGCCGGACATGGTCCACCACAATCAATGCCTGTCTCTCCCTGGTTTTGAATACCATCATTGCATGTAGGACATGCAGGACAGGGGCCGCCGCAATCAATGCCTGTTTCTCCCTGGTTTTGAATACCATCACTGCAACTTGGCCCCGAGCCGCCTCCCACGATAATGGTGTAATCTTCAACTTCACCATAGGTAAACGTTCCGCAGCTGGCAGCATAACCGCTATATTTCATTGCGACGCGCATGCGCTTGGTACCTGCCAGTGTCCCAGATGGCACCGTAAAGGATAAGCTGATCATGGCACTACCAGTTCCTTGCGCTACTTGTTCACCGGCATCCGCCCAGTCAAGGTCACCATTGTAATCAATCC
>CAZYHJ010000018.1:32703-39478 GCA_964646645.1 uncultured Saprospiraceae bacterium
TGCGCTACTTGTTCACCGGCATCCGCCCAGTCAAGGTCACCATTGTAATCAATCCATACGCGCCAATATTCCAGGTAGGACTGGCCAGCAAAACCAGGCGTTAATTGAATCGTATATGCAGTACCGGCAGTCAGATTGGTGCTCAGTGCCGTATAGTCGAAATAACCACCGTTGTTACCACTGGTGTTGCTGATGCTGCCCAGTACTACTTTCTGAATCCATTCATAGCTACTGTTAGAACCATTGGCTGTACAGTATTGCGGGGGTGGGGGTGGAGGAGGTGGACCGCAAGTGGTCAGGCAATTACCAGTTGCATTCACCCGATTGCGAATGACGTTGCCTGGCTGGGAGCCAAAACCCAGATTGAAATTAATGCCTTCACCGGTGAGGTGACAATAACTCATAATGGTGCCTCCTCCTTCAGGAATGGGAGGGAGTGCACATCCGCCTTCTGTTGAACCGGCACAACCATCAATGGCGGTGTTGTTACCGTTCCATGCACAGGCATGCGTGTGCTTAGATCCAATCACGTGTCCCATTTCATGCGTGATCACCATGACGGACCAGCTATAGGTTGGCACATTTTGATAAGAAGCATCGATACTACTGAAACATTTGCGCCAGTCAGGATTGGTAGAGCATAAATTGTCAAGGACCGCTATACCCCCGCTCGCCTGATAGGAAACGAGATGACCGATATTACCGTTAAAAGCCCCGCTGTTAGCCTGAAAGGAAGATAACATCTGACTTGAGCTGCTACCTGAATAAGGGCTATTGGTGGTCCATGCATAGATCTCACTGATTGTCATATTGACGCTTTCATTAGCATAAAGCGTTATCGATTGATTGAATAAACCAGTGATATAGTTTGTAGCCGGTGCTCCTCCACCTTTTTGCGTTACGATATCGTCATCGATTTCAATATAGACCCTGACACAGTCTCCAGCGTCACGACCGGCAGGTTGGGTCTCCAAATCTTCCTGTGTATAGCCAAATCCATCATCAACGGTTTCACATGAAAATGCAGACTTACGGGTAAGGTCTGCTTCCCGATAAAGGATATGCCTGCTTTCACGATCCTGGTCCATACGGCCAAGCACTATGTTACCTTCAGGAGTGGAAATTAAACCCATGATTTCATTATCGAAGATGGATACCGCCACCACAGATGCCGGCTGGCCTTCAATAATCCCTTTATAATGGAGGCCGGGAGTGTACGCTACCGGAATTCCAGGTTGATCGCTGGTATATAAGGCAAAATCTTCCGTAAAAATTTCCTGCCTGACCAATTGAAGGGTTATTTGGTTACGGGCATCAGATGGAAGGGAGAATTGAATAAATTGATGTTCTCCATTTCTTAAATCAGCAATGGCTTGTTCATCGATCTGTAAAATGGTGCCCTGTGAGAGTCCATCAATCTGATAGGCCCTGTCTTGTACATTTTCGGAAACAAACTGTAATGGTGAAAACGCTTGAAACGTTTGATCGGAGGCCAGGTGGCTGGCAATTTCTTTGGATACTGCTTTCTGACCGAAAGACCAGGAAGCGAAAAAACATAAAATGACTACTGAAATGACTCTCATTACAAAATGGATTATCACAGATTAAAAGATAGGTTCTGAAAAAATCATGCCTAAATACCCACGCCGGTTTTCAGCCGTGAAGTTCATTAGTCCATCCTGAGGTGAGAGGCAAAGCCACGGAACAAGGAGGTGTACCGGTGGAATTGATAACCGAATTTACAACAGTCCTTTTGATATCGGCGCGCTTCAAAACCTATTTTATCGTCAACAGGTGGCCATTTCATAAAAATTCAGGGTAAATGCCTATGGTCCCAACAGACAAAAACCGGGGTTATCCCTTGCCTTAAAAAATAAAGGCCGTACAAACTGCACGGCCTTTATTTAAATACGGGGGGTCACATTACATTTTTGTAAATCTGGCCGGATACCAGTCTCCGGATGATTTGATATACAAGAAGTAAATACCCGGTTGTAAGGTCTGAACATCAATTTGTTTGTCAAGCGCTGCGGTTTCAGGCAATGCTACCATTCTTCCATCGAGCGTAACCAACCTCACTTCATCTATAACGGCATCGAACCTGATCGTCAGGACATCATTTACCGGATTCGGGAACACATTCAGGTCTGGTGTAGACTGTACAGTTTCCTTCCCGGATTGAGGGTCCAGCGAAAGTGATTCCCTGGTGACTTCCTTCACCACGAGACCACGAGGCAATCCGGAACCAGTCATTTTTGTTATAGTTACCTGATCGATAAAGACCTGGTCATTATTATCACTGGCATCGCATTGGATACGAAGTGTTCCTGTATTTGTCGGGACAAAATTTGGCACAACTACTGTTACCGTATAGAAGGTGTTGTTATTGAAGTTGGTCCCACTGGTAAGGGTAGCGATGGTTGTATATCCGGATCCATTGTTATATCGCACCCAAAAATCCTCACCTGCTTCCATGCTGGAAGCGCGGAAATAAAACTGTATTTCCAATCCTGTGGCATCAGAAAGATTGAATGTAGGTGAGGTCATAGCGGATTGTGTACCGGAGTTATCAGCTATTCTTATGGAGTAAGATCCTTCGTATGAATTAGAACTGTTTACTCTGGCCACATCTGAACCTCCATCCAACCAACTATCCCAACCAGTTTCATAATAACTGGCCAGCAATACGACTTCGGATGGAGGTGGGCAAGCAGGACATGGTCCGCCGCAGTCAACTCCTGTTTCCCCCTGGTTTTGAATTCCGTCTGAACAGCTAGGTTCGGCACCGGCACTAACGATCACCGTATAATCTTCCACTTCTCCCCAGGTAAAAGTTCCGCAGATGGGTGGATAGGCATTGTATTGCATGGATACCCGCATTCTGGTGGTGATGGCAGGACTACCAGCCGGAACAGTGAAGGTCACATTGATGGCAGATGTTCCGGAACCCTGGCCCACCTGCTCTCCTGCATCTGACCAATCTAAGTCACCATTATAATCAATCCATACTCTCCAGAATTCATTATACGTTTGTCCCGCAAATCCCGGCGTGAGATTTATAGTGTAAGTATTGCCTGCGGTCAGGTTTGTGCTGAGGGCGGTATAATTAAAATAGCCTCCATTATTTCCGCTTGTATTATTAATGGAACCCAACACCACTTTGTTGATCCATTCGTCAGAAGTGTTTGATCCGTTGGAGGCACAGTATGCCGGAGGCGGAGGTGGTGGCGGTGGACCGCATGCCGTCAGGCAATTGTTCGTAGCATTGACCGTATTCCGGATGACTGCACCTGGCTGAGGCCCAAAGCCGAGATTAAAGTTGATTCCAACACTTTGAAGGTGACAATAACTCATGATCGTACCTCCCTCAGGTGGATACCCTGGCAAGGGGCAATTGCCCTCAACCGAACCCGAACATCCATCGATAGCGGTATTGTTTCCGTTCCATACACAGGCATGCGTGTGTCGGGAACCGATCAGGTGGCCCATCTCGTGTGTACATACCATCACATCCCAGCTATACACCGGTACATTGGAATATGTACCATCTATACTGCTGAAACACTTGCTCTGGTCGGGATTGGAATTACAAATACCGCTGAAACCAGCAGCTATACCCCCTGATGCAGCATACGATACCAGATGGGATAAGTCCCCATTGAAACTGCCCGTATTGGCCTGATAGGAACTCAACATGGCACTGGCTGTACCTCCGGTGTATGGACTATTGGTCGTCCAGGCGAAGATCTCATTGATACTCATGTTGATACTTTCATTGTTGTACAACACGATCACCTGGTTAAATAATCCTGTGATGTAATTCGTAGCCGGAGCAGCGCCACCTTTGGCAGTGACGATATCGTCATCGATCTCAATATAAAGTCGGACACAGTCACCCGCATCACGACCTGCATGTATATCCTTGAGTTGATCCTCTGTGTAACCCAGTCCATCATCAAGCGTGCCGCACTCAAAATCGGCCTTGGTCACCAGGTCAGCTTCCCTGTAAAAGACATGTCGATTTTCACGATCACCTTTGATAGGGCCGATCACTGCGTTCCCTTGCCTTGAACTGATCAATCCCATGACCTGGTCACTAAATACGGAAATAGCCACTACGGAGGAGGGATCTCCATCAATTATACCCTTGTAGTAAACTCCCGGGGTGTATGCCGCAGGCTGGCCGGGTGAATCACTGGTATAAAGCGCAAAATCCGCAGTCAGGATGTTATGACGCATGAGCACCAATGGTAAAACTGAACGCTCTCCGATCGGCAGATCGATGCGGATAAATTCATTTGACTGCGGGTCTCCCAGCAATGCCTGAATATTGTCTTGTTCAAGCGAGAGGATGGAGCCCTTTGTCAGGCCTTCCAGTTGAAGCGACCTGTCCTGGACATCTTCCGATTTAAATCCCAGGACAACAACGTCTGCTGGCTTTACCCCTGAGGTTTGTTTGGAGGTAATCTCCTTGTAAATAGAATGCTGAGCGGTCATCATGCCGGAAACCATGATCACCAGAAGTGTGAAAAATAATCTGATCATAATGTTGGAATTAGTAGAGAAAATAAAAAATAACCTCAGCCTATGTCAACGGGAAATCAGGTTGCCATAGCTCATCATCCTTAAAGGGGGTATGCGGGCAAGTGAAAGGTCGCTGCCGGGGGTTTTAGCCAACAGACCTTTAAAATTTGCATTTATTCTGCAAATAACAAAGCGGTCCTAAAAATTTAACAAAACAGGGGGAAAGGAACTCTGGCCCGGGAAAGGACTATTTCTTTTCTGCTTCCTCCGGTTTCTGGTTTTTGACGTTGTTGAGTTTCGTCTGCACCAGTTCCACGACTTTTTTCTGATCATCGATCTGGCCCTGTGTGGTTTTCTGTTCTTCCAGATTGGTCTCAATATCCAACTCAGCCTGCTTAATCTTTGCCTGGGAATCTGTAATGGTCTTATGAAGTCCCTGATTTTCCTTCACCAGTTTTTCAAGATTACTTTCGAGTTTGGCCATCAGTTTTTGCTGCATCTTGTACTCTTCCGGATTCTCTTTCACGGATTCGACGACAGCTTTTTGATTGTTGATGTCTGTTTTTGCAGCTTCCTGAGCACGCTCGTTTAAAGGGATATCGGTTTCGGCCTGGGAGATTTTAGCCTGGTTGGTTTCGATGGTTTTATGAAGGTTCTCATTTTCCTTCACCAACTTTGCGAGATTGGATTCCAGTTTCTCCAGTTTTTTTTGTTGGTCCTCCAGATCAAGGGCAATCATATCCACATTGACCTTGTGGGCAAAAGCTTTAAGAAATTTTACCGCTGAGGGATATTCTTTGTCGGAGTCGCGCAGGTAATTTCCACCTCTGCTAAACCAAACAGTCAACTCTGTTCCATCCGCAGCCTGGCTTGCATAATGGTACACATTCATCAATTCACCTCCCCCGATATCTCCGATGTGTATTCCCTGGATGACGTATTCCTTTGAGCCCTTAACTTTCTCGGCTTTTCCATAGGATTTGGTGTATTCCTTCCACTTGGAATCAACAAATTTTGGATCCGCATCCTTAATATGAACTATGACTGCCGGTTGAACACCTGTCACCATTGAGCGGTTGTCAGTGGTTACCTCCTGGGCGGAGGCGGAAATAAGCCCTAAGACGAACATCAGGCTATAAGAGATCAGCTTTTTCATCATTCCGCTAATTTACTGTTGAAATCACATTTATCGGACGCTAAATTGAAGTTTTACATGATAACTTTACCATGTAAAATCAGGGATAGACCGGAAAGTCAGATCGGGAGAACCGTTAATCATATTCCAAAAGGAATAAAAAAAGGCTGTCGCATACTCGGTAGTCTCCTCTCTCCCAAGTGATGAAAGCAATTAAGCTTCTCTTGTGCTAAGCATACAAAAGAACGACAGCCATATCGGTATGATCCGGAACGCAATGCGGTTCCAGATCTCATATTGAATCAGGGCATTAATTGAAGGTCAGCAGACACCGTAATACCTACCTTTTCCGCCACCTTATCACTGACCACTTTTGGAATAACGATGCTAAAGTCTGACACCTTAATCTCAAATGATGTCGTGGCTGCGACATTTCCGCTTTTCACCACAATCTTTGAGGTCATGGTCACAGGTTGGGTGACTCCGTGCATGGTCAGTTCTCCTTTAACATTGGCGTTATAGGTACCGTCCTTCTTAAAATCAATTTCACGAATATTCGTAATCAAGCCTTTGAACAAGGCTTTCGGAAACTTATGGCTTTCCATATAGTTTTCATTGAAATGCTCCTGCATCAGGGCTTTATCAAACTGAAAGCCTTTAATCAATACAGAACACTCTGCATTTCCGGTAGCTGCATCCACGACCATGAGGGCATTGGTATTGGTCGAGACAATCTTTTCCATCGGTGCCTGCGAGACAAAGGTGACCCGACCTGTCTTTGTGTAATACTTCTGCCCTGTGGCAAATGGCATCACAAAAAAGTAAATCAAGCTGATCAGCATCCCGTTCCTTATAATCATTACGAATGGTTTAGCCAGAAGATGTCTCATACTCATAAGCGTCCCAAACTAAAGGGTATTGTAGAGACCATACCGGTTTTGGTGATGAACTGGTACGGATAGGTGTTTAACTGGAAATAAAGCAGGTTGACAAAAACGTCTCCCTATTCTCCTTCGAGCCATCTTTTAAACCCAGGTGATTTCTCAGTGCTTACGATCACTTCCTCCGGAAATGCAGGGGTGAGCTCGATCTTTACCCGGGCTTTAGTCCAGGTAT